>DASSZK010000235.1:0-4520 GCA_035702845.1 Acidimicrobiales bacterium | reverse complement strand
AGCGGCTCCGGCCGTCGCTGAGCCCGGACGGCTCGTACCTCGCCTGGCTGGCTCCGCACCACGGTCTTCTCAACGTATGGGTCTGCCCCCTGGGCCCCAGCGCCGAGCCCGTGGACCTGAGCGCTGCCAGAGCCGTGACCTCAGAGACGGAACGTGCTGTGCACCTGGGAGGCCGTGCCGAGGTGGAGTGACCACCGCTTAGCGAGCTGCGCTGGTTCGCGGCTCCGCGCCCTCGCTTGCCTGCGTCTTGGCGGCCGTGGCGCGGGCCTGGAGACCGGTCCTGAGCAGCTGCCACGCCAGGACCGCTCCGGTACCTTCACCGCATCGTGCGCGCAGGTCCAACAGGGGCTCGAGGCCGAGCTCGTCGAGCACCAACCGGTGGGCAGTTTCGCGGCTGACATGACCGGCGACCAGGTAGCCGGCGGCTCCCGGTTCGGCACGCACGGCGCACAGCGCCGCCACGGAAGTGGCCAAGCCGTCCAGCACGACGACCCCGCCGGAGGCTCCGACGCCGAGCACGACCCCGGCCAAGAACGCGATCTCGGGGCCCCCCAAAACTCCGAGGAGCGCTTGCGGCTCCAGGGGCCCTCGACTGCTGGTCTGGGTCGCCGCCCTTTTAAGCGCAGCGGAAATTACCTGGCGCTTTTTCTCGAGGATAGCTGTGTCCGACCCCGCTCCGAGCCCGGCGACCTCGTCTGCGGGTAGCCCGAGCAGTCCCGCCGCCAGTGCCGCCGCCACAGTAGTGTTGCCGATCCCGACTTCGCCCAAGGCAACCACTTTGTAGCTCTTCTCTCGCACCATGGCTGTGCCGAGCCGGTGGCCGGCGCTGAGCAACTCGGCCACGTCTGCCTGGTCCAAGGCGTCTGAAACGCACAGGTCACCTCGCGGTCCCGGCGGGCGGCTCGCCAGTGCTCCATCGATCGCCGGCCCGTCGATCCCGGCGTCGATGGCAAAGACCTGCATGCCGGTGGCACGGGCCAAGCTCGCTCCCATGGATTGGCCCGCCAGGGTCGCCTCCATGATCTCACGGGTGACGCTTTGGGGGTACGCCGAGACGCCGTGGCGGGACACAGGGTGGTCTGCGCCGGCCATTACCAGGGCGGCCAGCGCGCCCGCGCCGACCCCGGCACTTGCGAGCTGGTCCAGGTAGCGGTCGAGAGCGCCGAGAGCACCCGGTGGCGCGAGCAGCCTGTCCGAGCCGTCCCGGGCGTTGACTACCGCCGCCGGCCCTGGTGCCCGCAGTGCCGAGGCCGGCGGGGGCACATCGTGGTCGGTGGGCCAGCGGTCCCGCATCACCACCTCTTCGAGTGCGAGCTTCTTGGACCACCCGGCGCGAGCGAGGCCAGGCTGTGGGGGTCTTTCGTCCGGGAACCCGAGGCACAACCAGCCCAGCGTCTCGACCTCCTCCGGAGCCCCTATGAGCTCGATCAGTTCGGCCGGGGGGAACAACGTCACCCATCCCAATCCGAGCCCTTCGGCGCGTGCCGCCAGCCACATGTTCTCTATGGCGCATGCGCATGACCACAGGTCGGCGTCGGCGAAGGTTGCTCGGCCCAACACACCAGCTGCGGGCGCCCGCCTGTCGCAGCAGACGACGATGCCGACGGGGGCTTCTCGGATCCCGTCGAGCTGGAGGTCCATCATCTTGCGCCCGGCCTGGGGGCCCAACAGCCGTGCCTGGCGGTTACGTTCTCGCAGAGCGATCACGGCCGCCCGCTCGCGCGTTGCCGGGTCAGTGACCACGACGAAGCGCCAAGGCTGGCTGTGGCCGACCGAAGGGGCGCTGTGGGCAGCAGAAAGCACCCGGTGCATTACCGCTAGGGGAACAGGCACCGGCCGGTACCGGCGTATGTCCCGGCGAGAAAAGACGACTTCGTAGAACGCATCCCGGTCTTGGTCCGGGAACGCCCATGCGCCGGGTTCGGCGGCGCGCTGATCTGCAGACGTGGTATCGCCGACCAGGGGGACCGGGCGAGGCCAGGTCAACGGCTTTGCCTCAGGCGCCAGGTCAACGGCTTTGCCTCAATTCACGGCCGATTAGCGCAGTGGCGAGGAGGCCGGTGGTCTCGCACACTACGCCTGCGGCTCCGAGCACATCGCCTGTGAAACCCCCGAGGCGCCGGCGGGCCAGCGCCAGAACGCCAGCGCCGGCCATGGTTCCCGCCACGAGGCCGGCTACGCCCCCAATACTCTTCGCTCTGGCGCTCCCGAGGGCGGCCGCGCCCAACCCCGAGATGGCAATCCCGGTAGTGAAGGCCCACGACCGCGAAGGCCTCTCGTCCAAGAACGCACTGGCCAAGCCTTGGGCTCGGGCATAAGGGAGCAACTGTGCGCCCAAGACCATCAGCGACCGGGACGCGCAGCCCAGGCTGGCGAGCAGCAAGGGCGAAGGGGCTATATCGGACAGGGCAGCGGTTTTAGCCACTAAGACCAGGCCGAGCGCCGTGGCGGCGAATGTACCGAGTTGAGGCTCGGCCATGATCGCCAGCCGCTGCTTAGCCGGGGCGTGGGCTAGCAGCCCGTCCGCGCTGTCAGCTAGGCCGTCGAGGTGCAGGGCGCCTGTCAGTGCGCAGTCCGCCGCGACCGTTGCCGCTGCCGCGCTAGTGGCCAGACCGTGTGCGGTCATCGCCCGCCAGCCCCAGCCGGTCGTGGCGCCGATACCTGCGCCGACGACCGGGAACCAGCGGAGGGCGCCGGGGGCCGGGGTGTGAGCACCGGTGCCCAAGGGAGTGAGGAAGCTGATCGCTGCTCGCAGACCTTCGAAGTTCGTTCGCGTCATATCCAGGCTTGTTCGGGTAAGGCGAGCTCGAGCAGCCGCCCGGCGACAACCAGGTAAGCGTGGTTGGCGTGGGAGGAGTAAACGGCGTTGACCCGGCCGAGGAGATCCCGGTACCGCCGGGTAACCGGGTCGAAGGGGACAATCCCCGAGCCGACCTCGTTGCTGACCACGACCACCGGTCCTGGACGGGCGGCGGCACAGGCGGCGGTGGCGTGGGCGTGCTCAAGGACGGTGCCGTCGGCCCAGCCCGCAGCGAGGGTGTTGGACGCCCAGAGCGTCAGGCAGTCGATGACTATCCCGCACGACTCAGGCAGCGCGGCGAGGGCGGAGGCGAGGTCGAGCGGCTCTTCGACGGTTGACCAGGAGCTCGTACGGCTGGCCCGCTCAGCCTGGTGAGCGCTGATCCGTGCTGCCATCTCGTCATCAAGGCTCTCGGCGGTGGCGAGGAAGACCATGTGGCGGGCTGTGCTCCCGCACGGGCCGGCGGCGGCATTGGCGTCGGCAGCTGCATCGCGGTCAGCTGCATAGCGGTCAGCTGCATCGCGGTCGGCCCGGTTACCCAGCTCGCCCCGGCCCGGCACGGCGCTCGCCTGGCGCTCGGCCATAGTCAGAGCAAGGGCCGACTTCCCGCTGCGAGCCCCTCCTACCCACAAGCTGAGCAAGCTCGCCTCCCCGTTGCCGTCTGGCTGGCCGGGGTGACTCTATGACCGCAGGTGCGGCCCGTACAAACGCCGCACCTTGCGGTAGTCGATTAGAGCTGTTCGGTTTAGATGTTGGGCCCGGCGATGAGCTTGATGTCGGCCGAGCGGTGCGCCCCCGAGGTACTGACCCACCCGAGCTGGACTGACTGGCCGATTTTCTTGCCCATGAGCAGGTGCGTCAGCTGGTCGATGGTGTTGACCCGCTGGCCGTTCACGGAGACGATGACGTCGCCTACACCGAGGCCGGCGTTGGCGGCGGGAGTGCCCGCCTGGATCTGCTGGACGACCGCTCCGTAGGCGACGGGGGCCTGGTACGGCGTGAAGCCAAAGGGCGAGAAGGGGTTGGCGCCGAGGCCCATGCACCCATTGGCCTGGCCTTCGGCACAAGCCACGGTGGTTACGTCGATGCCGATGATCGCTCGCTGGCCAATGTAGATCGTGGCGGAGCCTTTGCCTGATTCGATCTGCCTCGCGATCGACATGGCCCGGTTTATGGGGATGGCGAAGCCCACATTGGAGGCGGCGGCGTTGCCGGCGGAACTGGACGCGGCTGCCGTGTTGATGCCTATCACTTGGGCACTGGTATCGAGCAACGGCCCACCGCTGTTACCCGGGTTGATAGGGGCCGAAGTCTGGAACACGCCCTTCAGGTTCTCGGTTGAGCCGGTGCTCGGGTCGCTCACGCTGATCGAGCGCGATGTGGCGGAGATGATCCCGTTGGTCACCGTCTCCGGGCCCGGGAGGCCCAAGGCGTTGCCGATGGCCACCACCTGGGTACCCACTTTGACGTTGTCGGAGTTACCGATCTGCACGGTCGGGAAACCGCTCCTCCCGTGCAGCTGCAGCACCGCCACGTCGTCAGTGGGATCGGCGCCTACCACTGTGACCGGGTACTTCGTGCCTGCGCCGTTGATCTGGGCCTGCAGTTGTGTTGAGCCGGCGATGACGTGGTTGTTGGTGAGCACCCGGCCCGATGAGGAGATGATCATGCCCGTCCCCTCGTCCTGGCCTTGCGGGCCGCTGGCGTAGATGTCCACGAC
>DASSZK010000215.1:0-4949 GCA_035702845.1 Acidimicrobiales bacterium | reverse complement strand
GGGAGGACCAGTATCTGGTCGTGCCCGTCCAGTCGTGCCCGGCCAGTCGTGCCCGGCCAGTCGTGTCAGGCCAGTCGTGTCAGGCCAGTCGTGTCAGGCCAGTCGTGTTAGGCCAGGCCGGTCACTTCCCGCGGCGTCGGTTATATCCGGCTCCCAGGGGAACGAAAGGTCGCCCTTTGCCGACCGTATAGGTTGGTGCGATGCTGACGGAACCTCGAGAGGAAGGCCAGGCGCCACGAACGTCCTTGGCCGGCAGGCAGGTCGTGGTGACCGGGGGGTCCGGGTTCATCGGAGGCCACGTCGTAGCAGCCTTGTGCGCCGGAGGTGCCCAGGTTGTCTCCGTCGACCGGCGGGGGGCACCGGCTTTCCGCTGTCATCCGGGCGGCGACCACGCTGTACGCGTGGTCGAAGGCGACCTCCGTGACGTAGGCGTGGTCGAGGACGCAGTGGCCCCGGGGACTTCGGGCATCGTCCACCTGGCTGCTCAGACTCAGGTCCTCCGCTCCGTACAGGACCCGCAGGGCACGTTCGAGAACAACGTGCTCGCCACCCACCACCTGCTCGAGCGCGCTCGCCAGTTGGAGGTCACCAGCTTCGTGCTGGCGTCGACCAACGCCGTAGTCGGGGCCGGAGCGTCCGGGACGCTTCGAGAAGGTGTCCCATTGGCGCCCTTGACGCCCTACGGGGCTACCAAGGCGGCGGGGGAAATGCTGCTTTCCTGCTACAACGAGGTGTACGGAGTGCGCGGGGTGGCGCTTCGCTTCACCAACGTCTACGGGCCGGGCATGTCCGAAAAGGACTCCATCGTGCCCAGGCTCATGCGGGTGGCCCAGTCGGGGGCATCGTTCGAGATCTATGGCGACGGCCTACAGGTACGCGACTACGTAAACGTGGCCGACGTGGTCCAGGCCGTCCTCGTGGCCCTCGGCACACCGGGTCTGAGCGGGCCGTTGGTGATCGGCTCGGGCAGCTCCGTATCGGTCATGGACATCGTCGCCATGGTGGAAAATGAGCTCGGTAAGAAGCTCGATATCCGCCACGGCCCAGCCAAAGCGGGTGAAATGCCGGCGGTCGTGGTGGACAACTCCCTGGCGCGCTCCTGGGGTTGGGCGCCGCAGGTGACCCTCCAGCAGGGCATTGCGGAAGTGGCCGAGGAGTGGGCGGCCCGATGACAGGTGCGTTGGCGGGCGGCTCCGAGGCGTCTTTGGAGCCGGTGGACCACGAGGTAGCGGAGGCTTTCGCGCGTCTTTACGGCGACCGCCCCGCTTCCCCCTTGGCGATAGTCATCGCCGCCTACAACGAGGAACCAGTGGTGGGTGCGGTCGTGAAAGCCCTGCCGGGTGAAGTCTGCGGGCTCGCCACGGAGGTGATCGTCGTGAGCGACGGCTCTTCCGATAAGACGGCATCTGCAGCAAGTGAAGGTGGTGCCATGGTGGCTGACGTCCCCGTGAACCGGGGCCAGGGAGCCGCCTTGCGCTTGGGTTACTACCTGGCGCGCCAACGCGGCGCGCGTTTCATCATGACCACGGATGCCGATGGCCAGTACCTCGCCGAGGACATGGGCAAGGTGGTGTCGCCCTTGGTGGCTGGGGAGGCCGACTTCGTTTCGGGTAGCCGCCGGCTGGGTTCGACCACGAGCAAGGATGCCGTGCGCAATACCGGGGTCGTGCTCTTTGCCGCCTTGATCAGCTTGCTGGTACGCCAGCGCATAACGGACCCCGCGTGCGGGCTGCGGGCTATGGCCGGCGAAGTCACCGCCAAGGTGCGGTTGGCCCAACCTCAGTACCAGGCGTCGGAGTTGCTCATCGGCGCAGCTATGGCGGGTTACCGCGTAAAGGAAGTGCCGATCGCCATGAAGGCCCGCCGCTCGGGCAAGACCAAGAAGGGCGGAAATTTTGTCTACGGCTGGAGGTTTTGCTCTGTTGTCGTGAGGACCTGGTTGCGGGAGCTGGGCGGAGCCAGGAAGACGAACCGGTTATAGGCCACGTACTTGAGGCCGGTGAGCAGCACCACCGAGAACACGTAACTGCCAGTAACGAGCAGGTGGCGTACAAACAGACTGTGCATGTCGTCGGCGCCGATGGCCCCGGCCTTGGTGATGGCAACCGATACGGCCCAGCTCACCAAGGAGATGGCGGCATAAAGGGCCGTTTCGCGCCTTATGCCTTCACGGCCTCGCTTCTGCCACGCCCAGCTCCGGTTGAGCACCCAGTTGGGGACGGCGCCAGCGACAAATGCAATCGTGGCCGCCGTGATGGCTCCCAGAGAAAACCAGCTGACGCAGATGTACATGGCGACCGTGCTGGTGACGAATGCCACTCCAGAACCGACGAGGTACCGCCAGATGCGCAACACGTGCGGAGTGCGCAGCCGGCCGAGCCAGTGCGCTTCCACGAGCCAGTGGACAGGGTGCAAGCCGCCGGTGCGGGCCCGGTAACGCGGGCCCCCGGCATCAATGGCAAAACTAGGATCGTCCACAGTGCTCGTCGGCTCGTACGTCAACGCTGAGAGCATATTAGGCGTCCCCGCCTCGAGCGCGTCTTGGCTGGCCTCGCGCCTCTGTGTCGCCACAGTGCCCGTCACGTCGTCCAACGGCTCGGGTGGCGCGGGAGCAATGGAAGAGTGTTGCTGGCTGATGACGTCCAGGTTACATGGAGGCCACTGGTGAAAGGCGGCGTTGTGTTGTGCCCGGACGGCTACTCATAGTGCCGTCTTTGGCTCAGCCGCATGTGGACGAGGTCGTAGTCAGCGATCGCGAGGCCTCCTTCGCGCGTTGCTCGCCGCCGACTTTGATGCAGAGCGCGCCGCGTCTGGTGCGCCACGCGGCCTGGTTCGTGCCACTGATCGTGCAAGTGGTCCACGCGCTCGCGATAGCCCCGACGTATCACGTCGGAAGCTTCGACGACGACGGCAACTACCTTATGGCCGCCCATGTCCTGGCAAACGGCGGCTGGTTGACAAGCACCATGCCGAGCGGTGCCAGCGTTGCGGCCAACTACTTACCCGGCTACCCGGCTCTACTGGTGCCGATCGTCTGGCTGTTCGGCGGTTCGCTTGTCGCCCCCCGCGTGCTCTCCCTTATTTGTACTGCTGCTCTTTACCCGTTGACCTGGTACTGGTTGGGGCGGCGCAAGGTGCCCGCCTGGGCTCGAGTGGCGGCGTTGATGGTGATGGCCCTGAGCCCCGTGCTCGCCACCTATGCGACCATGGTGATGGCCGAGGCACCTTTCGTGCTGGTCCTGATGCTCGGCTTGCTTGCGGTCGACCTCTGGGACATGTCGGGGCACGCCCGCTGGGGCATCGCTGCGGTGCTGCTCAGCGCCGAGCTCGTCTGGTTGAAAGAAGCGGGCCTTGGGTTGGTTGTCGGGCTGGGGGCGTGGCTGTTGTGGCGCCGCCGCTGGCCCCGGGCGCTGGCGGTCGCGGCTGGCTCAGCCTTGTCGTTGGTACCAGCCCTGCTTGCCCGCTCTGCCGGTGGGGAACCTTTGCTCGGGGAGCGCTACAGCGGTGAGATATCCGCACAGCGCCAAGGGTTGTCGTTGCTGGGGCACTGGTTGTCCCAGGCGGCGACGAACATCGGCTCGTACGCGTCGACGGCGCTGCACCAGACCCTGTTGGCTGGGCCGGCGCCATGGCAGCACGTGCCGATCGTGCACGGCCTGGTCCTGCTTGTGTGGTGGTCAGTGCCGGTCCTGTGCGTGCTCGGGGCCGTGTCGATGTACCGGGCGCGCCCGGGGGCTGGGACCTGGATGGTTGGCGCCTACCTGCTCGAGACGCTCGTATACCCGTACAACAACCAGCGCCGAGTGGTGCTCGTCATCCCGGTGGTCGCCGCTTGGTACGCCACTGGGGCCGTCGTCCTCGTGCGCTGGACCGTGCGCCGGTGGACTGTACGGGCACGGCTCGTCAGGCCTTCGGGTGTGGTCAGGTCTCTTAGGCCAGCCAGGTCGTCTTGGTGCTTGCTCGTGGTGGGCGTGCTCGCCCTGGTGGGAGGGCTGGCGCCGGCGGTGGCGCGGTTCGGGGACAACTACCTTTTTGGCCCCGGACAGCAGAGCTCGGTGTTCGCCGGCTCACCCGCCATCGGCATGTTGGCGCAACTTGGCCGCCCGGCGGCGGTGATCGAGACGGACTACCGGGGAAGCGTGGCTTATTTCACCGGTCACCGCACGGCCTGGGACGCCTTCACCCAGACGACGCCCTATGGCCCCACCGCAAGCAAGCACCGAGGCTCTTGCACGGTAAGCCATGTTGCCCCGCTGCTTCGCGACGACAACGCGTCTTTCCTATTGGTCGGCGACCTCAACATCCCCGGCCTGGACGACAGCCCGTGCCTGCTGTCCATGGCCACCTCCGTTACGAAGGCCCCGGTCATCGGTGCGGTTTGCCTGCTGTCGGTACCGCTGGACAACGCCTCGGTGTTCGAGTTGCTTGGCCCGGGCAGCGCCCAACCGCAGCTGCGCGACCTGAGCCGGCATACGCCGGTTACGGTCGTTGGACGCCCGGCGAAGTCTGTGCGGCTGGCGCCCAACGGTGCGGGTAGTGCAGGGACCACCGCTTACTCGGTGCCGTTGAGCGCGGGTACTGCCAGCTTGGCGTGGCGCTGGAGTGCCCCGAGCGATGTGGACCAGCTGAGCGTCGGCTCAGTGACCGGGCAGGGGGGCATATCCATCTCCGCCGTAAAGGTCCAAGTCGAGCTTCCTGATGGCCGGTGGCAACGGGTCGCCGGTGCGGCCGGTCCGGTAAGTCAAGGAGGGGCTGCGCCCTACCTGCTCGTGAACTTCTCTCCGGGGCGCCGGCTGAGTGCGGTCCGTGTGGTCGTGACCGCCACAGCTGCACACGCCGGAACTGGCACTGGTACTGGTGCCGGCCGGGTGCAGGTGGCTTACGTCAATGCAGTCGGGCCTGCCGGCAATGCAGTCGGGCCTGCCGGCAATGCAGTCGGGCCTGCCGGC
>DASSZK010000014.1:0-3360 GCA_035702845.1 Acidimicrobiales bacterium | reverse complement strand
CCAAGGCACCGTCGCGCCCGGCCAGCCAGTAGCTCGGGCCCACTGGCGGAGGTGTCGAGGCGGGGTGGACGACGTCTGCGAGACCAGGAGCTTGGGCGGCATGGAGGGCAGCTCGCGAGGGCGCGGCTGCGGCCCACCCCTGAGAGGACCGGCTGGCCGGACAGGCCGACGAGGGACAGGGCCGCTATGGCGGCCGGCAAACGCTGCCGCCAGTTCCGGTGGCTCATGGTGCGTGATCATCGCCCCGTCGACCTGGTCTAACATCGGGGGGACCGCCCCAATTTAGGAGTCAGCGCTCGATGGCAGTCCCGCTCCAAGACCTGCTCGAACGGGACGGCCCCAGGTTCGCTCTCGAAACCGCCCTAGGTCGCGCCCACGAGGGCAAGAGGGCATCTGTCTTCGTGGTCGGGGAAGCCGGTCTGGGTAAGTCCGTCTTGCTCGACATGGCTGTGGAAGAAGCCCTCCAGCTCGGGTTCGAAGTCGCCCGGGCGTACGGCGAAGCCACGCAAATGGCGCTGCCCTTCGGGTACATATCACAGCTGTTCCCGGACTGGGAGGCGGACGAGGTGCTGAGCTTCGTGCCGGCC
The DNA here is from genome assembly GCA_035702845.1 of Acidimicrobiales bacterium. Taxonomy (GTDB): domain Bacteria; phylum Actinomycetota; class Acidimicrobiia; order Acidimicrobiales; family Palsa-688; genus JAJZMF01. Next base: position 2,773 of record DASSZK010000014.1, on the reverse strand, counting down.
CTCCCCCCGGGAGAACGCGCCGGCGCTGCCTGGCAGCGGCTGCAGGCCTGGTCCTCGCGGCGGCGCGAGGTTCCCCTGCTGCTGGCCCTCGACGACCTGCACTGGGCCGACCGGGACTCGCTGATGCTGTTGGGGCTGCTTGCTCGACAACGTTCCCAGTCCCGCCTCGCCATAGTGGGTACCCAGCGCCCATGGCCGGACGAGGCCAGCGCCATGGCGAGAGCCCTTACGACGTCGCGGCAAGCGGAGACTTTGTCGCTGCAACCGCTCAGCCAAGCGGCCTCCATCGAGCTGGTGACGCGCCTGGCCGGCCCCGAGACCGCCCGGGAACTGGCGCCGGCGCTCGGTGAACTGTGCGCCGGGAATCCCCTTTTGCTGCACGAACTCTGTGCCGGTGCGGCCAGTGGCCTCCCCGCTCTGAACAGCCACGGGATCCTCATTTCGCGCTTTACGGGGCTGAGCGCCGCCGGCATGGACTACGCCAGAGCGGCGGCGGTGTCAGGAGTGCAGTTCCGCCCCTCGGTCGCCGGCGCCGTAGCTGGGCTCGGCCCAGTCGAGGCACGCCGTAGCCTCGACGACCTGTGCCGCTCCGGTTTGGTGGAAGGCGGCGAGGGGGGCAAGGCCGCCTTCACCCACGCCCTCTTGCGCCAAGCCCTTTACGACGACCTCCCCGAGCCTTTGCGGGCCGAGCTCCATGCTGAGACCTTTGCTCACCTGCTACGGGAGCATGCCCCCGTTGGCGAGGTGGCGGCCCACGCCCTCGCCGCCCATCTGCGCGGTGAGGCCGCCGTCAGATCTTTGGCACAAGCCGGTACCGATGCGTTGCACGGCGGTGCCTTGCAGGCAGCAATCGGCTGGTTCGAGGCCGCGCTCGAGCTTGGGCGGGACGACTGCCCGCCAGAGGTGCACTTGCGCCTGGCGGAAGCCCTCGACGGTGCCGGCGCCGCAGGCAAGGCGGCGGAGGTATGCCGGCGGGCCCTCGACAACTCTGCCCACCTGGACCAGGTCACGATCGCAAGCCTCCAGCGGCTGCTCGGGCGCGCGCTGTTCCAGATGGGCCATTGGGACGAGGCCGAAGAAAGCTTCGAGAAAGCCGCTGGTAACGCACTCGCCGCGGACTGTGAATTGGCAACCCAGATCCTGCTCGAAGCCTCATTGTTAACCCTGTACGGCCCGGGCGTGCGCCGTTCGCTTTTCTTTGCCGAAAGGGCCGGCGATCTTCTTGTCCCGGGCAGCGACGCCCAGCTGTCTGCGTGGGTCCGCGCCGCCCGAGGGCACGCCAGATCGCTCATGGCCGATCCGTCTGGGGCGGAAGAAGTCCGTGCTGCCATGGCCTCGCTGCCCTCGGGCACGGGCATGCGCGGCCTGAACGGTGCCTCGGTCTGGGGCCCTCGGATGATCCAGCTCCAGACGGCCAAGCAAGCTGAACGCTTCGATGAGGCCGTCGCTGCCTACGAAATGGCCATCAAGGAAGCGAAGGCGTCGCCGCTTCGGTTCTCTGACGGGATATACGCGGTCGCGCACGCAGACACCGTCGCGAGGCTCGGCCGGATCGCCGAGTCACGCGACATCTTGCTGGCCGCGGACGACGATTCGCCATGGTTTGCCACGCGCCGTCCCTGGGCCCATGTGGGCCTGGCGTACACGAACTACGAACTGGCAGATTTTGCCCAGGCGGCCCACTATTGCGAGAAAGTCGAGGGTGCGATCGGTGAAGGCGACGCCACGGTACCGCTACTGCGGTTCTGGTTGTGGTACGTGCGCTCAGGGCTGCACCTCGCCGCCGGGGACATGGCATCTGCCGCTCGACTGGCGGAGCGGGCGGAGGCCGGCGCCGAGGCATGCGGCGTCGCAGAGCCGTGCTTCCCGTGGCACTCGGCCGCCATACAGGCATACCTCGCGGCTGGCCGCTTTACGGACGCCGAGCGCTGCGTGGCCCGTTTGGAACGGCACTGCGAACAGGTCCCTTGTCGCTGGCCAAGGACGGTGGCGGCCCGTGGAAGGGCACAGCTGGCAGAGCTCTCCGGCGACCACGAGACGGCATCACAGTGGTTCGAGCAGGCGTGCGAGTGGCAAAGGGACCTGCCGATGCCCCTTGTGAAGGCTGAAACCCTCATACGTTATGGCGCTTTCTTGCGACGCCGGCGGCTTTCTGCTCAAGCGCGGCAGGTCCTGGGCCAGGCTGTGAACATAACGTTGGCGTGTGGCGCCCGGCGCCTGGAAATGGCCGCAACCGAAGAGCTGCACCTCTCGGGCGGCCGGCGGCGTTACCGCCAGGGCACGACACCGGGCCAGCCCGGCTGGGACAACCGCATCACACCTGCGCAGCGACGAGTGGCCGCGCTCGCAGCCGAAGGCTTGACGAACGAAGAGATCGGCCGGCGGCTCTTTATCTCGGCGCGTACCGTCGAGCACCACTTGAGCAGTGTCTATGCAGCTCTCGGGCTCTCGGGCCGCCGCCAGCTGCGAGCAAGCGACCCACGGGGCCCATCAGGACCATGACGCCGCTCACACTTTGCACTTGCTCGGGATACCGCTGACCTGCACCCAATGGGTCTGGGGCCCGAACCGCTTGTAGGTATTGCAGGCGGCCATCGGGTGCTTCAGGTCCAGTGGGCAGGCAGCCAAGCAGGCGTGGTAGTCCTTGAAGCATCCACAGCCGTAATTGCAGCAGTACTCGGTTTCCAGCTTGCAGAGCTCGTTGCACAGTGCACTTTGCCCGAGGCCGGTCCCAAAGGAGGTCGCGCCGTCGATGACACCGTTGACGAGGGTG
>DASSZK010000365.1:0-22942 GCA_035702845.1 Acidimicrobiales bacterium | reverse complement strand
CTCTTGCACGAGGTCCAGGTGCCCCAGGTGGCGCGCCGGAGCGGCGGCCACCCCGTCGCTTGTGGCCCTGTCGTGAGGCCTGCATTCGCCGGCTCCGGCACGTGGTCGCGGCGCTCAGCGCGCAAAAGCCTCGGCTTGGGCGATGAGCAACGAGTGGCGCTCGTCGTGGCCGGGTCCTGGGGCGTCGGCCAGGTGGAGCGCACCGTGGACGGCATCCTGGGGGCCCCGGGTTACGTGCCCTTCGTCGTCGCGGGCCATAACGAGCGGCTTCGCCGCAGCCTGTCCGAGCGTTGCGCAGCGGTAAACGGCGCCAAGGTCTTCGGGTGGGTCGACGATATGGAACGCCTGGTGGCCGCCAGCGACGTTGTGGTCGAAAACGCCGGGGGCCTGAGCGCCATGGAGGCGATGGCCCTGGGAGCCCCAGTCGTCACTTACGCACCGATCGCAGGTCATGGTCGAGCCAATGCGGAGGAGATGGAACGCGCGGGGGTCTCGCTTTATGCCAGGACAAAAGAAGAACTGGTTGCTTATTTGCGGTTGCTTTCCTCCGGCGAAGCCGTCCGAGACGAACTCGTTGCTACGGCTCGCGCCATGTTCCGTGACGACCCCGCGCGCCTGATCGCGGTCTGGGCGAAGGCAGGGCGGGTGTTCCCCGTCGTACCCGAGCGGCCCATTGCTGGTGCCTCTTACGCGTGCCCGCCATCCCTGATGACGAAGGGTAGCCGCTCAGTCCTCACCACCCTCCAATAAGTCCCTACCTGCCAGCAGGTGCAGGTCGTTACGGGGCCGTTCTTTGGACAAAAGCGGCACCAGCTATGGAGATATTGAAGGCATGGGACGCGCCAGGGTGGCTCAGGGCGTCCAAGGCGGCCAGCGCATCGAGCACCTGGTCTACGGTGATCTCCGCCAAACCGGGGTCGAGCTCGGCCGCGCGCGGGTCGCCGTCGCGCCCCGTCCATAGAGAGATATGCCACGGGCGTGCTGCGGGTGGCCCCCACAGGTGCGGTCCAACGGGGCCACACAGCACTACCGATGGCACACGTAGGGCGGTTGCCAGGTGCGAAACGCCCGTATCCCCGCTGACGAGGCGGCCGCAGCGGCCCAGGACTGCAGCCAGGTCGAGCAGCGACGTGCAGTTGAGGACCTCGATGCGGGGGGCACCACCGGTGCAGGGAGAGCCAAGAACAGTTCGTTCCTGAGTGCCAGTTCGTTCCTGAGTGGTCGTAGCACCGGCCACCACCTGGTGCGCCAGGGAGATTTCACCCGGTCCGGCACTGACAAGGACGGGGCGCCCCTTTTCCAGCTCGGAGCGGGCGACAGCAGCAAAACGCTCTGGTGGCCAGCGCCGGGACCGGCTCGCCGCACCGGGGTGCACGATGGTGGCATATTCCAGGCCGGCCCGGAAAGCCGCCGGCGTGCCGGGGCGCATAGGCGGGAGCTTGATGTCCAGGTCGCCCGGGTCGGCGTGGATGCCGTAGTGCGAGAGCATGCGGCACCAGCGCGCCGTCTCATGCTCGACCGGGAGCCACCGCGCGCCGTGCTCGGTCCCGGGCACCTCGGGGTGGGCGAAGCACAGGAGCTGAGCGGGTCTGGCTTCCAAAAGCAAGGGCTGGCTCCCGGGCCCGCGGCCGTGGAGGTCGACCGCGACGTCGGCACCATGCAGGCACCGGGGGATGGCGACCAGGCCGGGGTGGGGCATCACCTCGTCGGCTGCTCCGGCGTACATGGCCAGGTGCGACAGCCACCCTGGAGCCAGAAGTACGCAGCGGTGCTCGGGAAAAGCCCGGCGCAGGGCGCGCAGTGCAGGCAGCCCGGTCAGCAGGTCGCCCAGCTTCAGGGCTCGCAGGGCGACCAGCAGCGGTCGCCTGGATGTCATGGGCCGCCCGCCCGTTGAAGGAAGCCGGTGGTTGAATGCCCGTCCACGTACGGCAGGACGACGCACTGGCCCTGCCATTCGTCCATCACCTGTTGCTCGGGCAGAGAGCGGTTGGCGTAGTCGCCCCCTTTGGCGAATATGTGCGGCTTGAGCCGGCGCAGGGCTTGCTCGGGCGTGCTCTCTTCGAACACCACGACGGCATCGACGCATGTAAGCGCCTGGAGCACGGCCGCCCTGTCCTGCTCGGGGACGATGGGCCTGCCTGGTCCCTTCAGGCGCCGTACAGATGCGTCGGAGTTCAGGCAAACGACGAGGCACTCTCCTAGCCGGCGTGCCGCCTGCAACAGCTTCACGTGCCCTTCGTGCAGTACATCGAAGCAACCGCCGGCGCACACGACGGTCCCCCCGGCGGAGCGCATGGCAGCGGCCAGCTCCCAGGCTGAGCCTGAGCGGTCCCGCACATCCAAGATGGGCAAGGCTGGACCGCCGCCACCCGGGTTCCCCCAACAAGCCCCTCCGCCCCCGTGCACATATGCGCAGGCCTGTTCTACGCCGAACGCGACCGCTTCTGAGGGCACGGCTCCCTGGGCCAAAGCCAGCGCAGCGGAGGCCGAAAAGCAATCCCCGGCGCCACAACTGTCGGCCTTGGCTTTGGCGGAGACGGGGACGAGCATGGGGGGGGCCGTCGCCGTCGACGAACAAAGCGCCGTCAGCGCCGAGCGTTACCGCCACCGCGCGTACCTGCCAGGCGCGCATGGCGCCGCGAGCGCTTGCCGCCAGTTCCCTTACCGACGCCGATGACGCCCCGGGTGCGCTCGTACCGGCGGCGGCCCCGAGCTCGGACTTGTTGGGTGTCACCATCAAAGTGCCCGGTATGGGGGCCGGCCCCAAGCGGTGCGGGTCCCACACGAGGGGAGCCGTAGAGCCGGCCAGCAACTGGCGCAGTTCGACATGCCCGGCAAGGCCCGCTCCGTAGTCGGCGACCAAGATCGCGCCCGCCTCAGATATGGCCGCTCGAGCCTCAGGGCTGACCCCGGTGATGTGGGCGCTACCTCGCTGGGGATTGCGGTCCAGACGTGCAATCGATTGGTCACCACTGCGCAGGCGGATCTTTTCCGGGGTGGCGCCGTAACTGCAGAGGTCGACGACCTCGACGCCGGCCTTCTCCGCCAGTCTGCGAAGCTCGCGCCCGGCGTCGTCGGCGCCGAGCGCGGTCACGAGCACGACCTGTGCGGCGTCGCCCACCCTCTCGGCTGCCAAGGCGGCGGCGAGGGCTGCGCCTCCGGGACGGTTTACTGTGCGCTCTTCTTCGATGACGGGAACTGGGGCGTCGGGGCACAGCCGCTCTACGCGCCCGAAGACGTCGCGGTCCAAAAGCGCGTCGCCCACGACGACGATACGGGCGCGCTTGGGGGGGCCGTGCGGGCGGGCCGACGACGAAGGGCTCACGGACGCCTCGCCAGGCTCAGTACGTAGCTGTGGCGGCCCCCTCGCAGGTAGTCTCCTGCCTGCTGACCGGACAGCGACTGGCCTGACCGTTGCTGGCCTGAGCGGCAGCCGGTACCCGCTCGACCTGGTCTGGCTTTGGGTCGTAAGGGTGATCGACCATCAGGGTGCCGTCCCTGTCGAATAGCACTGGCTTCGAATGGCACTGCCTTCACGTCGAATGGCACTGCCTTCACTGCACCGCCTTGTGCCAAGGGGCTGCTCCCTCTTTGCCGTCATGCCTGCCTGTGCCCGCGGGGAGGCATACGCAACGCGGCGTAAGCCCTGGGTGGCGAACTACCCCTGCTCCAGGGCAAGCAAACGTCTGAGGCTGCGGCCTCAAGTCGGGTCAGGCGCCGTGAGGCCTGATGTTAGGGGCGGCGGCCTTAGGGAGGGGCTGGTGTTAGGGGGGCTGGTGTTAGGGGGGCTGGTGTTAGGGAGGGGCCGGTGTTAGGGAGGCTGGGGCTAGCTGCGGGCTCGAGCCGTGGCCCGGTCGTTCGCCTTCTTGATCCCCTCGGCCAGCTCCTGCTTGGTCATGTGGGCCCGGCCTTTCACGTCCATCTCCTTGGCCCGGTCGTACAGCTCCGGTTTGGTGTGCCCCTTGACGTCGACACCACCTGTCGAGGTGCCTCCTTTTTTGTCCCTGGCGTCAGGGTCGGCGCTGCGCTCGTCGGAAGGGCCTTTATGGTCCTTGTGTTCCCAGTGGTCACCGACCTTCTCGTGCGTGTGCTTGAGCGCCCCGTAGGCCACCCGGCTAGCCGTCTCACCGCGCCCGTACTCGTCGATCGCGCTGTCGTGGGCTTTAGTCCAGGTGCGCTGGGCCTTGTCACCACTGCGGGCGATCGTGCTCGGCATGTCCTCAGTTCCTGGCATACCGGCCTTTTACCGCACCGGTGCTGTTGTCAAAACCGCTGCTGGTGTCAAAACGACCGCTGGCGCCGAACCCGCTGGGACGTGTACGGCCATGAAGGGTCGGGTATCTACGCGGTACAAGGCCGGTGTGCCGCCGGCCCGGCGGAATAAACCCAAGGCGACGCGCTGCGGCGCGCCAGGAGGTGGCATGAACATGGCTGGAAAGCCGACCGTTATCGAGAAGCTCTTAGAGGACCACCAGAAGGTACGTAAGACGTTCGCCAGCTTCGAAGGCGCGGACCGTTCGCGGTGGTGGGAAATCTTCGAGGGTCTCACCCGCGACTTGGTGCAGCACGAGATCGCAGAGGAGGAGATCGTCTACCCGGTGGTGCGCAAACAGCTGCCCAACGGCGATGAGCTGGCTAATGCGCGCATCTCTGAGCAATCCGAGGCGGAAGAGCTCTTGGACAAAATTGAGAAAAAGGGCGGTGACGACAAGGACTTTGCCGCCAATTTGACCAAGCTGCGCGCTGCCGTCCTCGAGCACGCCGAGCAAGAGGAGCGGACCGTGTTCGCCCCCTTGGCTAATGCGGTTGAGCGTGATCAGCTCGAAAAGATGGCCGCGCGGTACGAGAAGGCCAAGAAGACCGCTCCTACGCACCCGCACCCGATGGCCCCGGATACTCCGCCCGGCAACATGGTCCTCGGCCCGGTAGCGGCCATGGCTGACCGCTTCCGCGACGCCATGCGCAAGGCGTCCTGAGGACGGCGGCAATGTCACAAAGCCCGTACCGGGAAACCGACTGGACCGAGTGGGACGCCGAGGGCATGCCCGACCTGGAACAGCAGCCGCCCGGTATCGACGCTGAAACGGCGGAGGAGGGCTCGTTCCCGGCACGCGAGCACCCCTTGGGCGCTGACCAGTGGGGGACGACGGCCCGCGAGCAACTGGTCGGCGAGCCCTTGGCCGAGCGTGTGGCGCGCGAAGAGCCCGAGGCCAAACCCGGGCCCTTGGACTAGTACCCGGTGGGCGGCCCGGTGCTGCGGTCTGGCGCTCGCCCCCGTGGCGGGCCAGCCCCGATCGGAGGCCGGGCTTGCCCGCAGAACTATGTTCGAGCAATGGCCAGCGCTTATATAGCACCCGGGGTGCTGCAGGTCGACACCTTGCTGGGTGGTTGGCAACAGGTCACTGCCGGCTACTTAATCGAGGGCCCGGCCCCGGTCCTAGTGGAGACCGGAAGCCAAAGCTCTGTCCCGGCACTACTGGAGGCTCTCGTTCAGCACGGTGTAGAGCGGACCGACTTGGCGGGAATTGCTGTGACTCATGTCCACCTCGATCATGCCGGAGGCGTGGGGGATGTAGCACGGGCCTTTCCTCGAGCGGTCGTCTACGTCCACCCGCGAGGTGCCCGGCACCTGGTTGACCCCACGCGGTTGGTGGCGTCGGCGGCGACCGTTTACGGCGCGGCGTTGGACACCCTGTACGGGCGGCTCGCCCCCACGGAGGCCACCAGAGTCCGGGCCCTCGAAGACGGTGACGTAATCGACGTCGGGGGTGGCCGGGTCTTGGTGTCTATACATTCCCCCGGCCATGCCAAGCACCACTTGGCGCTCCATGACAGCGCGTCGGGGCTTGTCTTCGCTGGCGACGCAGTGGGCGTCAGGCTGCCGGGCGCCGGCGTCCTGCGCCCGGCTACCCCTCCCGCCGATTTCGACCTCGACCAGGCACTCGGTAGCCTGAGCAGGTTCGCAGACCGCTCACCGGCGGGCCTGGCGCTAGCCCATTATGGGCTTTTGCCGGGAGATCCCAAGGACGAGCTGTCGGTGGCCGCCGAGTCCTTGAACGAATGGGCGGGGGTTGCCCGCCGGGCTTGGGAGCGGGGCGATGACGTCGAGGCAGCTCTGCGGGCCCGCTTCGGCGCGGAGATAGAGGGGCTGAGCGACGAAGCACGCCTGCGCGTCGAAGCTCTAAATGGGATCCATAGCAATGCCGAGGGCTTGAAACTGTGGCTGGCGCGCGTCCACCCGCTGGAGCCCTGATGCCAGTGCCGGTTCGGCTTCCGGCTAAGCCACCCTGCAAGTGGCCGGGGAGCCGAACCGAGCGGCGACCAGCTTCTTGATGCCCCGTGCGCCGGCCGCTTCGGCGTTGCGGGACTTAGCGAGCTTGAGCTGCGCGCCCGCGTCGCCCCGCCAGGCGGCAATGCACGTTTCGGGCTCGGCATTGGCCAGCGCAAGGATCATGCCCGGGCACCCGAGCTGAGACGCCAGGAAGGTAAGCGACGACGCTCCGGGGTACACCGGCTTGTCCCAGCTGTCCAAAGTTGCCAGCAGGCGCGCAGCGTCGCCGCTTGAGTCCTTGATACCGTCCACAGGCAGGTCGGCTAACACCTCCAGCGATATCCCCGGCGTCGACACCTTGGGATAGTGGTACGCAAGTAGCGGCAGCCCGTCCGCAGCAATACTGACCATCTCATAATAGGGACGGGGGTCTCCTGCCCCTGCCGGCGACAGAGTTAGGACCCCGTCCGCCCCAGCCTGGCGGGCCTGCGCCGTAAGCCTCGCGGCCTGGCGCCCGGTCGGCGCACCCGTGCCGGCGATCACAGGTACCCCCGTACTGGCCAGCGCGGACTTGACGGTCCCGATGAGCTCGGCTCGCTCGGCCGGGTCGAGCGCGAACGCTTCTCCCGTGGTGCCGGCGACGACGACCGCAGCGATGCCGCATTCTACGAGGCGGCAGGCGAGCTCGGCTGTGGCGCCGGCGTCGAGATCCCCGTCTTCCCTGAACAATGTGACCAGGGCCGCTCCTACGCCATTGAAGATCGGTCCCGGTGCCACTCGACCATGGTAGGGCACCGCCCAGTTGTAAAGGCCGGGCCCCTGGTCACATGCAAGGATCACGACCGCGGGCGGTGCCGAGGAAGTCTGCAGTAGTGCCCTTGCTTGACCTCGTCCGTGACCAACGGGCACGCCGGCGTGCCGCCCTTATGACCAATGCGACCAGCCGCCTGCCAGAAGACCTGGTGCGGGCAGCCTTGCATGTCAATCACCCAGGGCATGCCGATCACCTATTGCATGCCAAAATGGAGCGATGGGCACTTTAGTGGGCCACATAAGCGAACTATGGCGGTACCCGGTCAAATCCCTCGGTGGTGAACAGCTGGACGAGCTGGTGCTGGATAGTCGCGGAGTTGTCGGCGACCGTTGGTGGGCAGTGCGCAACGCGGACGGCAAAGTGGCGAGCGGCAAGACGACATCGCGCTTCGCCCGAGTGCCCCATCTTCTCACCATGTCGTCGTTCATCGACGATGCCGGCGTTGTCTGGGCCCGCTCGGCCGACGGCCGGTCTGAACGTGCGGGCGATCCAGCCGCGGCATCGCTGGTGTCCGAGGTGGCAGGAGAGCCAGTCACGCTCGCACAAGAAAGCGACGTGTCGCATTTCGACGACATGCCCGTACACCTCGTTACCGATGCCTCCCTGCGGTGGCTTGGTGCCCAGCACCCTGAGGCGGAGATTTCGGTTCGACGAGCCCGGCCAAACCTCCTTGTAAATCTGGCCGCTGACGTGCCTGCCGGACGAGGGGAGGACAGCCGAGGCGAGGTTTCGTTGCCAGAGGAGAAGTGGTGCGGCGCGGAGTTATCCGTCGGCAGCGTCCGCCTGCGGGTAGACCGTCCGACGTTGCGATGTGTCATGACAACAATGGCGCAGCCCGGCCTTGCGTTTGTGCCGGGGATCCTAAAGACGCTTGAACAGCTGAACGGTTCTCGCTTTGGTGTCTACGCCGAGATCCTCGAGGTGGGGACGGTACGAGTGGGCGACGAGGTTCGGATAGTCGAATAAATCTCCGTCATTTGGCCGGCACAGCGCTAGCGTGCTCCAAGTGATGGCAGTTTGCGGTTGAGTTTGTTCCCTACCGACCCAATTAGAAGGGCGCGTTGGGCGACCTCGCTCATATTTGCGGTCCACGGGACAGTAATGGGCAGCGTGGCGGCGCGGGTGCCCTGGATAGCCGCCCACGTGCATGTGGGTGTAGGCCAGTTGAGCCTGGCTTTGCTGGCGCCTGGCGTTGGGGCCATGATCGCCATGCCCTTCTCGGGACGCGCCGTCCACAGGTTCCCGACGAAGCCGTTGATGGCGGTGCTCATGGCATGCTGGGCGGCGGCCTTGGTACTTCCGTCTTTACCGACGAAGCTGGTCCTGCTTTGTTTGGTCATGTTGCCCTTTGGAGCGGCGGCGGGCGTTTCCGACAATGCGATGAACGCGCATGCCGTCACGGTGGAAGCGAGCTATGGCCGCTCTGTCATGTCGGGTTTTCACGGTTTTTGGAGCGCTGGCGCCCTCGTGGGCTCGGGTGCAGCGGCCCTTTCGGCCCACTTAGGGGTAGGGGCGCAGTCGGAGTTCGCCGTCACCGCCGGAGCGCTGATCTTGGTGTCGGCCGTGGCCTGCCGTTGGTTCCTAGCGAGCCCACCGCCCGTGGACGCAGACAAGCCGCCGGCGTTCGCCCTGCCAACCCGTCCCATACTGTTGATAGGGCTGGTCGGGCTGTGCGCCGTGTTCGGCGAGCAATCGAGCAGTGACTGGTCAGCCCTATTTCTCCGACGCCAACTTGGGACTTCGCTCAGCGTCGCTGCGCTTGCCGTCAGCGCCTACTCCGCGGCGATGGCTGTCACCCGGATGTTGGGTGACCATGCAATACGTAGGGCGGGCCCCGTGCGCACGGTCCGAGCCGCCGGCATTGTCGCCGGCGCCGGCGGCTTGCTCGTCGTCCTTGCCCACCAGGTGGCACTGGGGATTGCCGGCTTCGCCCTCCTGGGCGTGGGTGTGGCGGTCGTCGTCCCCCTTGTGTTCGCCGCAGCCGGGCGGGTCGGGCCGCACCCGGCGCGCAGTATCGCCGGTGTCGCCGGGGTCTCTTACGGAGCCGGCCTCGTGGCGCCCGGGGTTATCGGCGGGATCGCCTCTGCCTCGTCATTGCGGGTCTCCTTCGCCGTGGTGGGTGCGCTCGTCGCGGGCATGGCGCTGATGGCGCCCGTCTTGGCCCCGGCTGAGGGCCAGCGCTCGCTTGGCGCCGGCACGGCCTCGCCTCCACCGGCATAGCAAGGCGGGGCTTTAATCGGTGCGGCCGCCCCTTGGGCGACCGCTACGTTGACGCCCATGGAGTGCCCGGCCAACCCTCCCGGTTAAATGCGGCTCAATTGGATCTGCAACTCGGTGTCGTCGAAACCCAAGGCCCTGTAGAGCCGATGAGCGCTGCTTTTTTGCTCGGCCACGATAACGAGCTGTTCAACACCCCAGCGTGCTTTGGCGATGCTCGCGGCAGTGACGACCAGGTTCGATGCCAGTCCCTGGCGCCGGTGGCCTTGCCTGGTGCCCACGTTTTGGAACCGAGCAGTGGGTGTCCCGTCGGTGACGATCCCAGTGCTCGACACCAGCCGCCCCGAGCGGAAGGCACCGAGGTACGCAGCCATCCCGGTTTGCGCGAGCCTGTAAGCTTCGTCGGTACGGCCCTGGTGGTAAGTGACGCCGGCAGACGGATTTTCGTCGAGCCACAGAGCTAGTAGTTGCGCCCAGTCATGTGCCGAAGACAGTTCTCTGATTTCCGCCTCGACCGGCGCAGCGGCTACGAGGTCCCGGGCGCTGAGCACCGTGAGGACCTCTGCCTCCATGTCGAGGCTGCCGAGCCCGCGGATGTCCCCGTCGTCGGTGTCCAAACCGATGGCGAAGTGGCGCGCCCGAGGGAACTCCTGGGTAAATATCTGCACAGCCTCATCTACCGCTTGGGCGTTCGGTGCCAGGACGAAGTTGCCCCACCAGTACGTAGGGTTGGACGCGGTCCGCACCACGATGAAGTCGCCGGCAGCGATGACCTCGGATCCGCTCGAGCGCAGCACCATGAGGTCGGTGCGAAAGCCCAGGGAGACGATTTCCACGGGGCCGAGGTTATAACGCCCACCACGTTGCGGCGCCGGCCGTGGGACCGCCCGGCGACGGCAGGCCTGGGTGGTCGAGGCGGCGGACTGCGACGCAGCCGACCGGTGGCTTTCATCGTCGTCAACGTCTATGAAGGACAACTTGGGCGCCGGTCCGCGCAGTTGGTAGTAGCATCGGCGATAGACGAAAGGGGGCCTCCCGATGGCCGACAAGTCCCCCCGCAAGGTTGCCAGCAAGAAGTCTGGTAAGACCCTAAAAGAAAAGCGACTGGAAAAGAAAGAGAAGCAGCAGAAGTCTGGTCCAGGCCTCAACGTCAAATAGACGACGAGCCTGGGGAAGAATAGGTGTCTAGTTGCTCCCGGCGGTATTGGCACGGGCCGGCGGGGGAGCCGTAGAGCCGCGGACGACCAACTCCGGCTCGAACAGGAGCCGCTCCGGGGCGAGCATCATCCCGTCGATCTGGCTGACCAGTAGCTTGACGGCAGAGCGCCCCATTGACTCGATCGGCTGGCGGATGGTCGTGAGCGGTGGGTCCGTGCATGTCATGAGCGCGGAGTCGTCGTAACCGACGATCGACACATCCTCGGGGACGCGTAAGCCGAGCCTGCGAACAGCGCGCACGGCACCGAGCGCCAATGGGTCGCTGGCGCAGATGATGCCGGTTATGCCTCTTCCCACCAGGCGAGCGGCCGCGGCGTGCCCCGCCTCGAGGGAGAACGGTACGTGCTCGACCGACGGGACCCCGCCCGCCCCAGCACCTGCACCTCGGTCTGCACCTGCACCTCCGCCGGTCAGCTTTTCGAAAGCGGCGAGCCTCAGGCGGCTCGGCATGTGGTCCTCGGGCCCCAGGATCATCCCAATGTCCTCATGACCGAGCGTCTGGAGGTGGTTGAACGCCTGCTCGGTGGCGACGGTGTCGTCCGTTGAGACCTGAGCAAACGACAGGTCGTCGCTCGCAGCGTTGACTAGCACCACGGGTAAGGCGCGCTCTCGCAAGAGGTGGTAGTGGGCGTGGGAAGAGTCCGCTTCGGCGAAGTTGCCGCCGGCGAAGATCACGCCGGACGCATGCTGCTCCAGCAGCATGTTGACGTAATCGGTTTCCGACAGCCCATTGGGCCCGCTCGCACACAACACCGGAGTGAAGCGCAGCTGGGCCAGGGCGCCGCCGACCACCTCGGCCAATGCTGGGAAGATCGGGTTCCCGAGCTCGGGGAGCACAAGGCCTACGAGCCTTGCCCGCTTGCCCTGCAGCTTGGTGGGGCGCTCATAGCCCAAAACGTCAAGCGCCGTGAGGACTGCCGTACGAGTGGCGGCGGAGACGCCGGGGCGGCCGTTCAGGACCCGACTGACGGTGGCTTCGCTCACGCCGACCTTCTCCGCCACCTCTGTGAGCCTGTGCGCCATGTCGTTGCAACTGTATCCGAGCACTTGTCCGAGTGAGCCACCTCGCTGCAAGAACCCGACAAAGCAGTTGCCACCCCAACCGGGCACACCAGGCGGCCCGCCGCTTCGGTGCCCCCCGTTTTGCCCCCTGAGCTGGCCTGAGCTCCCTCCAGCGGAGAGCTGGTGCCGCCGACGCACGCCTCCGGGTAAGTGCGTTTTGCGTCGCTTAGGAGCGAACATGCAATCTGCTGTCCATCTCTTGCATTGATCTGTCGGATATGTAATCATGAGGCCGATGAAGACGGCTGCGACGGGGGTGGCGGGGGATGTCCCGCAGCGGGTTCCCAGCACGGGGCTTCCCGTCCAACGCCCGTGGTGGCGCGACGCGGTCGTGTACCAGGTGTACGTGCGGAGCTTTGCCGACGCCAACGGTGATGGGACGGGCGACCTTGAAGGGGTCCGGGCCCACCTGTCCTACCTGGCCAACCTCGGGGTGGACGCCATTTGGTTCAACCCGTGGTACCCGTCGTCGTTTGCCGACGCCGGCTACGACATCATCGACTACCGCACGATCGACGCAGCCTTCGGGACGCTCTGGGAGGCGGAGCAACTGATCGCTGAGGCACGGGCTCTGGGGATGCGGACGATCGTCGACATCGTCCCGAACCATGTGTCGAGCGACCACCCCTGGTTCAAGGAGGCGGTGTCGGCCCCCCCCGGGTCACCCGCTCGCCAACGTTTCTGGTTCCGACCAGGGAGAGGCCGAGACGGCGAGCTACCGCCTAACGATTGGCAGTCCATCTTTGGCGGCCCGGCCTGGACCCGCGTGCCTGACGGGGAATGGTACCTGCACCTATTTGCGCCGGAGCAGCCCGATCTCAACTGGGAACGCCAAGAGGTTTGGGAAGAGCACGAGGACATACTGCGGTTCTGGTTTGACCGGGGGGTCGCCGGTGTCCGTATCGACTCGGCTGCATTGCTCGTGAAGGACCCAGAGCTCCCCGAGGAACCCGCCGAGCCTGTGCCTGGGGGGCACCCGTTTACGGACCGCGACGCCCTCCACGAGGTCTACCGGCGCTGGCGGGCCGTCGCAGACAGCTACGAGGAGCCGCGCCTGCTCGTTGGCGAAGTCTGGCTTTCGGATGCGGAGAGACTGGCGCGTTACCTGCGACCGGATGAGCTGCACACGGCGTTCAACTTCGACTTCTTGGCCTGCCCTTGGGAACCTGGCCCCATGCGGCGGTCAATAGAGTCCGCCCTTGCGACGCACGCGCCGGTCGACGCCCCGGCAACATGGGTGCTCTCCAACCACGACGTCACTCGACCCGTTACCCGCTACGGGCGGGCGGAGACTGGCTTCGCCTTCCAAACCAAGCGCGAGGGGACACCGACGGACCTTGTGCGGGGAATGCGCCGTGCCCGGGCCGCGGCCCTGCTGGCCATGGCGCTGCCCGGGTCCATGTACATCTACCAAGGTGAAGAGCTGGGTTTGCCAGAGGTCGAGGACATCCCTCCGGACAAGCGCCAGGACCCGATGTGGCTGCGTTCGGGAGGGGTAGACCCGGGCAGAGACGGGTGCAGGATCGCACTCCCGTGGTCGGGTGACAAGCCGCCCTATGGCTTCAGCCCAAACGACAAGGTCCGCATCTGGCTCGATCACCAGCCCGACGACTGGGCATCGCTGTCAGTCGAGGCGCAGAGCGCCGACCCCGCCTCGATGCTCAATCTGTACAAGGCCGGCCTCGGTATCCGCCGCCAGGCGCCGTGGGGTGCGGGGAGCCCCCTTACCTGGTTGGACTATGGCGATGAGGTAATCGCATTCAAGCGAGGGGAGAGCTTCGTCTGCATAGTCAACTTCGGCTCTCAACCGCTTGAGCTCCCTAAGGGCGCGGATGTCCTCTTGGGGAGTGCAGAGCTTGTCGGCGACATCTTGTCGCAGGACACCACGGTCTGGATCATCCAGACCACAGACCGGGCTGCGCTCGACCCGGAACCGACTCGGACGCAACACATTTTCCGCTAGGGAGAGGAGAAGGTTATGAGGTTCAAGACCAAAGTGCGCCCGTCCATTCGCATGGGTGGTGCGCTCATCGCAGGCGCCAGCCTGGTGGCCGCTGCCACCAGTTCAGTCCCGACGGCCGCGGCCAGCGTGCCCAAAGTCAACATCAGCGTCGCGTCGCTGATCCCAGGCAGCACGGCGGCAGCAACGGCTGCCTTCAACAACCAGGTCAAGCAGTTCGAACGGGCCAACCCGGGGATCAACGTGACGTCGGTCCAGTACCAATGGCTGGGCTCCACTTTCGCAGCGAAACTGGCGGCGGGCACGCTCCCGACCGTGTTCACGGTCCCGTTCACTGATGGGCGCTCTCTGGGAGAAAACGGCCAGCTGGCAGACTTGACCAAGTACGCCAAGGCGCTGCCCTATTTCAACAAGTTCAACCCGGCCGTCATTGCCGAAGGCATCGACGCCAAGGGCCAAGTCGTGGCCATCCCCACGGCGGCGTACGCTCAGGCGTTGAGCTATAACCGCCACCTCTTCAGCGAGGCCGGGCTCAACCCCAACGATCCTCCGAAGACCTGGGCCCAGCTCGAGGCCGATGCCAAGCAGATTTCGGACAAGACCGGCATGGCCGGCTACGCCGAGATGGGAGCGAACGACAACACCGCCGGGTGGATCCTTACGACCCTGGATTACGCTCTCGGAGGCCGCATGGAGAACGGCATCGGTACTCATGCCAAGGCGACCTTTGACAACCCCGAAGCGGTCGAGGCATTGAACATCTTGAAGAAGATGCGTTGGACAGACAACTCGATGGGATCGGACTTCGGTTACGGTTGGAGCGACATCAACCAGGCATTCGCCGCCGGCCAGGTCGGCATGTTCATAAGTGGTTCTGACGTGTACACCAACATGGTCCAGTCCTACAACATCAACCCGAGCATCTACGGGCTCGCCCCCATCCCCCTTGCCAACAGCAAGTACGCAGGGGTGCTCGGCGGCGGGACCCTCGCTGCAGTCAGCCCCAAGTCCACGCCGGCACAGGTGGCGGCGGCGGTCAAGTGGATCGACTTCTACTACCTGCAGCGCTACGTCAACCGCCAGCAGGCGATCCGCTACTCCCAGACGCAGGCGGCGTCCAAGCAGCCCGTCGGTACTCCCGAGGTCCCCATCTTCAACCAGCGCCAGGAGAACCTCTACGACAGCTGGATCAGGCCCTATGTCAACGTGCCGCTCAAGCAGATGGCCCCCTTCACCCAGGCCATCTTCCATGAGCAGATAATCCCCGAGCCGGAGGCGTCCACCCAGGCCATTTACGGCGACCTCGATTCCGTTGTCGAGGCCGTCCTCACGGACCAGAGCGCGAACCCCTCCGCCCTTCTGGCCCAAGCAAACGCTGTCGGCCAAAAATCCATAAACGCAGGGTCGTAATATCTGATGCCCACCGGGGCCGGGTGCGGGCCTTTGTTCCTGGAGCCAACACCCGGTCCCCGGTCGCTTAGAAAGACCCTTTGATGGCGACGATCAACCCAATTGCACAACAAGTCGAGAAGGCCGATCTCGTGGCGGCCGCGCAGGTAGGCCCTGTGCCGGTGCGTAGGAGGCGTTCCCGGGGTACCCCGCTGACGTGGATCAGGCGCGGCGGTCTCTCCACGCTTTTGTTCCTACTGCCGCTGCTTGTTGTGTTCGGCGCCTTCTCGTGGTACCCGATCGTGCGCCTGGTGGTGATGTCCGTCCAGCATACGAACCTGGTCCAACCGCCCACCTGGGTTGGCTTGCAGAACTTCAGCGAGGTCATCCACGACCCTCTGTTCCCGATCGCAGTAAAGAACACCGCGGAGTTCGCCGGTCTGGCGCTGGTCTTCGGCTACCCGATCCCCCTGATCGCGGCCGTGCTGATCAGCGAGGCCCGGCGGCGGCGAGGCCTTTATAGCGCCTTGGCCTACCTGCCAGTGGTCATCCCGCCCGTTGTCGCGGTGCTGCTTTGGAAGTTCTTCTACGACGCCAGCCCCAACGGCGTATTCAACACCGTCCTGCATTGGGTCGGCATCGGGCCACAGCCATGGATCGAGTCAGAGCACACAGCAATGCCGTCGTTGGTACTGGAATCGACCTGGGCCAACGCAGGCGGGACCGTCATTATCTACCTAGCCGCCCTGGTGGGTGTGAACTCTGAGTTGTACGAGGCGGCCGCCACGGACGGTGCGGGCTTGTTAAAGAAGATCTGGCACGTCACGCTGCCCCAGATGCGGACCATCATGCTGGTCACGCTGATCTTGCAGATCATCGGCACCGCGCAGGTCTTCTTGGAGCCGTACCTGTTCACCTCGGGTGGCCCGGACAACGCGACGCTGACCGTGCTACTGCTGATTTACAACTACGCCTTCGGGAACTCTCTGGGAGGCAGTTACGGCGAGGCCGCCGCCCTCAGCCTGATGCTGGTCGCGTTCTTGGCGCTTTTCTCGCTGATATACCTCCGGGCGACACGGTCGTGGAGTACTCAATGAGCCGGGCATTGTTGCGTAGGCGCGAGCGCGAGCGGAGGCCGCACGAGACCCCGCGGGGCCTCGTTTCGTACACCGACTGGAAGAGGCCAAGCGTCAAGTACGGCTTCGGCGGAGCCCAGGCGTTTCTTCTCGTCCTGCTAGTCGTAGGTGGGCTCGGCCCCATCCTGTGGCTCGCCAAGGGAGCAATAACTCCGACCCAGGACACGCTCATCCACCCGATGTCCCTGTTCCCGCACGGCTTCGCTTGGGGGAACATATCGGCAGCGTGGAGCCAGGTTGACATCGGCCTCTATCTTTGGAACACCATCGTCATAGCCTTCGGGTCCTGGGTGTGCCAGATCTTTATCGCGACGACCGGCGCATACGCGCTGTCCGTGCTACAGCCCAAGTGGGGCAAGCTGATCACAGGTGCGCTCCTAACGACACTGTTCGTGCCCGCCGTGGTCCTGTTGGTGCCGCTCTACATCGAGATCGTGCACCCACCGCTGATCGGTGGTTCCTATGTCAACAGCTACTGGGCCATCTGGCTGCCAGAGGCGGCGAGCGCGTTCAACGTGGTGCTGACAAAGCGTTTTTTCGACAATCTCCCGCGGGAGATGTTCGAGGCTGCACGTATCGACGGGTGCGGGCGGGTGCGGCTGTTCTTCTCTCTGGTGCTGCCGATGTCGAAGCCCATTCTCGGGGTGGTGTCCATCTTCTCCGTGCTCGCCTCGTGGAAGGACTTCTTGTGGCCCTTGCTGGTCCTCACGAACGCGAACCAGCAGCCCCTATCGGTGCGCCTGCCCACCATCCAGGGGCAAACGGAGCTCGGGGTGTTCCTTGCCGCCATGCTCGTCGCCGCGCTGGTGCCGATCATCGGCTTCCTGTTCCTCCAGCGCTGGTTCCTTGGGGGGACCGGTCTCAGCGGGGCTGTGAAGGGCTGACCTTGTCCGAAGCTCCGAGGGCCCGCAGCGGAGGTCAACTACTGGGACGGCGCTTGTCGTACCGGCGGGAGTCTATTGCCCTTTGCCCCCAGAGCCGTTTGGCGCCGCGATGCGCGAGCGGATCGGTGCGTACCCGCTCTGCGGCGGCCTCCTTCGCGAGCTTGCGGTAGCTGGCTAGACGTTGGGCGGCCAGCGTGCCGTGAGCGACTGCCTCCGTGATGGCACATCCAGGTTCGCGGTCGTGCATGCAGTTAGCGAAGCGGCACTGCGAAGCCAAGTCCTCGATGTCAGGGAACGCCATACCGAGGTGGTCGCCGCTCACCAGTCCGAGGCTCCGCAGGCCGGGCGTGTCGATGACCACCCCACCGCCAGGCAGGGTCAGGAGATGCCGGGAGGTCGTGGTGTGCCGCCCCCGTCGGTCGCCCTCGCGGACCGAGCCGATGCTTTGGCGGTCGTAGCCGAGCAGAGCGTTGGTCAGGCTTGACTTGCCCGCGCCGGAGGGGCCGAGGAACACGCCGGTGCGGTCCGGTGCGAAAAGGGCAGCGACCTCTTTGACGCTTGCGTCGGACCCGGTGCTCGTGGGCAAGATGTGAACGCCTACCAACCGCGTCGCGAGCTCCTCGGACAGGCCGGCCGGCGCTAAGTCGGCCTTCGTGAGCAGCACCACTGGCAGGGCACCGCTCTCCCAGGCGAGGGCGAGCTCTCTTTCAGCCCGGTTGGCGTTGAGCCGGTCGGCGGGCACGGTGATCAAGACGAGGTCGACGTTGGCGGCCAGCACCTGGGCGTCCCCGGTCTCAGGGTCTTGACGTTGGAGAGCCGACCGTCGCGGCAGTACGTCGGTCAGGCGCTCGCCGTCGAGGACCACCCAGTCCCCGGCGGCGACCGGGATTGTCAGGTGAAAGTCAGTCTCCTCGCCCCCGGTGCCGATCGCAACGCCAACGCCGCGCTCGACACGGACGACGCGGCCGGGGCGCGCCGATGGCGCCGTGAGGACGGACTGGTAAAGGGCCGCCACGCGCTCGGACCAACCGTAGGCGACCAGTGCATCGGGAAAATCATTTGGCATCGGGTAGAAGTGGCTCCTTCAGAGGGGGCCGTCCCCGATCAGCGCTATAGCGTGCCGGGGGCGAGCGGGGACCACGCGGCCGCGCACGACCACGTCAGGACGGAAGTTGTCATCGCAGGACCCCCCTCCTTCCTCTCTGTCGGCATTCACCCGGTCATGCGCACCGCCTGCTACAGGTACGGCTGGTAACAGGCGGTGCGCCTCTGCTGCTCGCAGCGTACCGCGTCGGGGTCGTGGCTAGGGCTCAATATCGGCGCTCGCCTTCGTAGCGGGCGGCCCGCCGTGACAGGCACCCCGTCTATCTAGCGTGGGCCGGTCCCGTCCAGCACTCATCTCTGTACGGTGGCACAAT
The DNA here is from genome assembly GCA_035702845.1 of Acidimicrobiales bacterium. GTDB lineage: Bacteria > Actinomycetota > Acidimicrobiia > Acidimicrobiales > Palsa-688 > JAJZMF01. The sequence goes on along the minus strand of DASSZK010000365.1, from coordinate 4,573 downwards.
CTGTGCCTGTGCCTGTGCCTGTGCCTGTGCCAGCCGACCAGGGTCCTCGAGCCGACTTAGCACCCAAGCCAGCGCGACGACGGGCTGAAGGGTTGGAGCGCTATGACGCCGTAGCCCGCCAGCTGCCGGGCGATCACGAGGCCGTTGAGGCGGACAGCATCGTGTTTTGCCGCAAGAACCTGCCGCGCCCGAAGGCATCGATGATGACGGACAGGATCGTGGTTGTCCCGGCGACATCGGGTTACAACACGCACTTTCAGTTTGAGAGCGTCTGGCTTTTCACCGATAAGGGCACGTTACGGGCCCTTGGGTTGCTATTGCTGGCCACCGTTTTCCACCCGTACCCGAGCCTCGTCGAAGTCCGCCTGACAAACCCAGAGTCGGTCGTCACCTTGCTCAGGACACGCTCGTGCGGCGAGGCCACGGGGGCAGGGCATCCCGGGCTCCGAGCCGTCCCTACAGGATTTTCTTATGCTCCCTGGCCACCGGAGAGGGCTCCTTTCAGCGAGGAAGCCCTCCGCATGCCTCTCGACTACCTGCCGAGCCTGATATTGACCAACCGACAAGAACTGGTCGCCGGCGATCGTCGGGTTGCCAAGCTCGATACGCTGCTGATCGGGGACAGCTCTGGCTCGGAATGGAAGGTGCTCCAGGGCAAGCTGCGATTGGCTGAGCTCTTCTTGAACGCAGGCCTTCCCGGGTCCGAGGAGACCGATTACTACCTCGAGTCAGAACTGGGGTGGCGGGGCGTCAGCCCGCATAGCCACGAGCTTCGCATCAAGCTCCCGGGCGCAGCGCTCTAGCCCTTTTCTATGCAGGTGGGTGCCTAGCTTGTTCGACCTCAGTAGCTATCCGGTGCGGCAGCTTTCCGTTCTATCCTTCCGGCATCAATAAGTGGAATAGCGGGTCATTTAGCCGCGGTCATTTTAGCGGCGGCCCGGAAGCCGGAGGTGGCAAAGGCCGCCGTCCACCGTGAGAGCAATCCCGGTGGTCGAGCCCGAGGCCGCTGACGCGAGGTAGGCCACGGCATCAGCGACTTCTGCGGCGCTTACCAGCCTGCCGTGCGGCTGGCGGGCAACCAGCGCGTCGAGCGTGGCGTTTTTGGCATACCTCGGCTTGGGAGTACCCCCTTGTAGGCGCGATGATCTTGGCCCGCGCTCCTGGTTTCACGCGTTGGTTGCTGCGCCACTGGTCCGCAGATGCAGCGGCCCTCGGACTAGAGGCATTAGAGGAATTTGTGCGCTCGAGTGCTGAGCCGGCTCGTGCGCGGGCGGGCCAGCAATTGAACTGGAGCTTCGTTACCGGTGATATCCCTAACGTGATGCTCGGCCGGTCCCGTTCGCTGGTACTCAGCACGCCCACCGTACTTCTCGTCGGGGACAAGGACCCGCTTATTAAGCCGGCCATGGTCTGCCATCACCGTGCAACGGCGCAGGGCCTTACGGTAAGGACGGTGCCGGGGGCCGGTCATCTCCTGCCCGAAGAGGCGCCGCACGAAGTGGCTAATGCGGCGCGCTCCCTTTTCGTGAACTAGGGCGAACTGGACGCCCGAGCGAGGACCGTTGGTCGGCGCTCGAGTACGCGTGCCACGTACGCGATGCCTGCAAGCTCTACCACTATCGGCTCGAGCTCATGCTGCGCGAGGACGACCCGCTCTACCCCAACTGGGACCAGGATGCTACTGCAGTGGAGGAAAGGTACCAGGACCAGGAGCCGTCGACTGTTTGGGCACAATTGCGCGACGCCGCCGTGAGTCTGGCCGATGCCTTTGACGGTGTCCAAGACGACCAGTGGCTGCGGCCGGGGCGGCGCAGTGACGGGGCTCACTTTACCGTTATTAGCTTTAGCCGCTACTTCCTCCACGACCCAGTGCACCACCTGTACGACGTCACCGGGAAGCGGGACCCGTGGCCCACTGCAGGGACAGACGCTGCAGGGACAGACGCTGCAGGGACAGACGCTGGAGAGACATAGTCTGCAGGGACAAAGAAGGAGAGGACTGGACGATGCCCATGAGGAGCAAGGCGCTCGAAGTGTCACGCCGGATCGAGGCCCCGCCGGCGGCCATCTTCAAGATCCTGGCGGACCGCAACGTCACGTGGATTTTGACGGGTCCGGAATGCTCCGGGCCGCCGTCGGCGACCGTGCCCTCTCCGGCGTGGGTGACACCTTCACCATGAGGATGCACCGGCTCGGAGACGATTACCTCATGGTCAACTATGTTGTGGAGTTTGAGCCCGATAGCCGGATATTTTGGGAACCGGCGCCGGGTGACCCTTCTAGGGCCGAGGATAACGACCCCGCCAAGGTCGGAATTCCTGCTGGGTACCGCTGGGGCTACGTCCTCGTCCCAGATGGGGAGTACGCGACCATTGTCACAGAGGTCTTTGACCACGGCCCCTTGCCCGACGAGCTCCTAGAAGACGGCGGGGCCTGGATCAACGGGTCCGATCCGGTGGTCGAGTCCATGAGGGCCAGCCTGGAGCGGCTGGACGGGATAAGCACCCAGTAGCACCGTGCCCGAAGTGCAAGCGCTAGCGACCGCTACCGGCGAAGATGTACACGCGGATTTCCTGGCGCAAGGTACCGTACCGGTGATGGGTGAACCCCGAGCTCCCGGGACGCAGCGCGCTTTGTGCCCCGTTATTGTCGGACGCGAACTCGAGCTTGGCATCCTCGACCAGTCGTGGCGCTCGGCGGGTCAGATGGTGGTCGTGCAGGGGGCGGCTGGGGTCGGCAAGAGCCGCCTCGTGCGGGAATTCACCTCACAAGTCAGGGAAACTGGTGGGCTCGTCCTTTTGGGCCGGTGTAGCCCTACAGGCGTCGACGTCCCCCTACGGCCCTTACGGGAGGCATTTCTCGCCGCGGACCGCCGTGGGCTGCGCCCTGCGCAAGAGCTCAGGCCGTTCCTCCCGGCGCTCGGCACAATTGTCCCGGACTGGGCGCGGCCCGACGACGCGGCCGCAGACCGTGGGACGATCGTGCTGGCAGAGGGACTGCTCAGGTTGATGGCACCGTGGGCGGTGGCGTCGAGGTCGGCCACGGTCCTGGTGATCGAGGACCTACATTGGGCGGACACCGAGACTCTCCAGGTGGTGGAGTACCTAGCCGACAACCTGGCCGACCAGCCCGTGCTGGTCATCGCGACCATTCGGAGAGGTGAGGGGGGAGCCGGCGTCGACCTTGTCGACGCCCTTTCAGCTCGTCGAGCCGTCGTCCCGGTCCAACTAGGCCCTCTCGATCGTGCGAGCTCTGTGGCGATGCTCCGCGAGTGCCTCGGGGGCGGCGTCTTGGCCACCACCCTGTTCGACAAAGTCGTGGAGCGCAGTGAGGGCATCCCTTTCTTCCTCGAGGAGCTCCTGGCGTCCGCGCTGGCTGACCCCTCTGCTGAGCGCGTCCCTGAATCAATCGCCGCCGCGTTGAAGGCTCGCCTCGCCTCGCTGTCCGGCACCGCGCTGCAACTGGTCCGGTATGCGGCCGTGTTCGGCCGCCAGTTCGACTGGGACGTGGTCGTCGCCGCGTTGCGATGCGAGCCGGCGCAGGCGGTCGACGCGCTCCACCAAGCGGTCGAAGCGCAGCTGGTAGACGCCGGCGACGGCCTGCACCGGTTCCGCCATGCCCTGACGGTCGAAATTATTGTGGGGGCCCTGCTCACCGAAGAGCGGCAACGGATCAGTGCTTTGTTGTTTGCGACGCTGGTGCGGCTCCATCCGGACCTGGAGGGCGAGATCTGCCAGGTGGCGGCCGGTCTTGCGGACCGAGCAGGTGAACGTGCCTATGCCGCTCAGCTGTGGCTCAAGGCAGCTGGACGAGCTCTTGGCGAAGGATCCCTTGGTTCCGCTGAAGCCTTGGCGCTGCGAGCTCGCCCCGAGAGCCCAACGGAGGCGGACCGGCTCCTGCTGTCAACTTGGGCGCTGGGCGGGCAGCCCTTGCGGGCGCTGGAGGTTGGTGAGAGGCTCCTCGCTTCGGGGCAGGAAGCCGCCGTCCACGCGGACGTCCTTTTCGATCTGGTTGACGCCATGATCGACGCTGGCCGCTGGGACGACGTCGAAAGGCACTTGGCGAGCGTTACTGCCTCTCCCATCCCGTCGCATGCGGCGCGTCGGGCGATCGGGCAGTCAGAGTTGGCGCTGGCCCGTAAAGATACCCGAGCAGCAATGGCGTTTGCCCGCGCTGCCCTGGCGGGCGCGCAGTCGACGGGGCGCGCGGACCTCACCTGTAGGGCTCTGTGGTTGATCGGCCGGGTCGAGCGTGGTCTGGACACCCACGCGGCGCAGGCTGCTTTCCAGGAGGCCTACGAGTACGCGAACCGTCATAGCCTACCGACCTACCGGGTCCGGTCGCTGTTCGAGCTTGGGACGATCGAAATGTTCGAGACACTGGGCTCGCGGCGACTGGAGGAAGCCCGCCAAGAGGCTTTGGCGGTCGGCGCGCTATCCACCGCGGCGATGATCGACTTGCACTTGGCTGCCACATACAGCGTTCGTGGGCGAACGGCGTTGACTTTGGCGGCGGCAGCTCGTTGCGAGGAGGTGTCGCGTCGCTTGAGCCTGTCATCGTTGCCAATGAGCCT
>DASSZK010000330.1:0-4127 GCA_035702845.1 Acidimicrobiales bacterium | reverse complement strand
ACCAAGCCGTAGTCGTCCTGGCGCGCCTGGTCGAGGGCGACGCGCGCTCCGCTTTGAACGGCCTTGAGGTCGCCTTGGCCCTTGCCAGCGCGGCAGGGCGCTCCAAGGTCGAGACGGCTGACGTGGAGGCGGCGCGCAGTACGCGGGCCGTTCACTACGGCGACGACGAGCACTACGACGTCATCAGCGCTTTCATCAAGAGCATCAGGGGATCGGATCCCGACGCCGGGCTGTACTGGTTGGCGCGGATGCTGGAGGCCGGCGAGGACGCCCGGTTCATCGCCCGGCGCCTGGTCATCCTGGCAAGTGAGGACGTGGGGATGGCCGACCCCCAAGGCCTGCTCGTGGCCGACGCCGCCGCACGTGCGGTCGAAATGGTCGGCCTCCCCGAGGCCGCCCTCAACCTGGGCCATGCGGTGGTGTACCTCGCCAACGCACCCAAGTCCAACTCGGTGACGGCCGCGTTATCGCGTGCGCGTGCAGACCTGGCCGTCCCCGCGCCCGGGCCCGGTGCGCAGGTCCCGGTACACCTGCGTGACGCCCACTACCAGGGGGCGGCCCGCCTTGGTCACGGCAGGGGCTACCAGTACCCCCACGACTACCCGCAGGCGTGGGCGGCGCAGCAGTACCGTCCCGACCACCTCGAAGGTCACGTCTACTGGGAGCCGACGGGACATGGTGCCGACAAGCGCCGGGCCAGGGACGGCGGGTCGGGCGCCGATGGCGACTGGGCCCAATAGGCTCCGTATCCCATGCTGGCCCCTCCCGTGCTGGTCCCTCCCGTGCTGGCCGTGACGGCCAAGAGCTTGGTTGCCGGCATTGCCGTCGCCTCTGCGGGCGCGGGTGGTGACACTGTGGCTATTGCCGTGGCAGTCGTGTCGACCGTCGTGGTGCTCGCTCTTTGTGCGGCTCTGGTCTATTTGCTGAAGGCCGTCCGCCAGCTGCGGCGGGAGGCGAGCGCCCTGGCCAAGGATGCGGGCCAACTGGTCGAGGAGATGGCCGGCGCGCTCGAGCGCGCCGAGTCAGAGCTGGACAGGGTGGATCGCATGGTGGGTAGCGCCGAGGCCATCAGTGACGCCGTCGGGTCGGCCTCCCGCCTGGTTGGTGGCGTGGTGGCGGACCCTCTAATAAAGCTGGTTGCCCTTGGAAGTGGCATCGCCGAGGGGGCTCGGCACTTGACCGGGGCTCCGTCGGGCGTTGCGACCAAGAGGCGTTCTGGGCCGACGCGAGCCATAACGCCGCGGGCCCGCGAGGGCCGGGCCGGGCTACCAAACGAGGACGGCAAGCGCCGGCGCGGCCTATGGAGCCGGCGGGGAAGGAGCTAGGACGTGTTCAAGCGCGTCACATGGATGAGCATGGGCCTCGTCGCCGGCCTGGGGGCCTCGAAGTGGCTGGAGCGCAAAGCCCGGCGCCGGATCGCCCGCCTGTTCCCCGTGCACCAACTACCGGTCCGGGCGGGCACGGAACTGGTGGCCCGAGCCCGCGACGAGGCCAAAGAGCGCGCCGCAGAGATCCGGGAGGCAGTCGAAGTTGGGAAGGCCGCGAGGCTGGAGCGCGAAAACGACCTACGCGACCGTATCTACGGCCGCGGTGGTCCGGGCCCCGATGGAGGCAATGGCTGGGGGCACCGGGGCGGTACAGCGCTCGGGGGTGCCCCCAGTGACGATGTGGTTGTGGAGTTGCGCCGTGTTACCAGCTCGAGCCCGCGCCCGTCGCTGCCTTCATCTTCACCTGGGCGACGTACCAGACGCCGCCGAGCCCCTGGCCGGTAACAGCTCCTTTGCTATCTCCCGAATAGGTGTAGAGGGGCTTTCCATGCCACGTGACCTGCAGACCGCTCGGGCCGCGGACCGCGCCCAGGCCTGTCAGCGACTTGGCGTGGACGGGAGCCTTCTGGCCTTTGCCGAGAAGGAGCGGAGGCCAAGCGCCTAGGCAACCGCCCGTGCATGCCCAGTGCTTGGGGAGCTTGTTGGCGGAGTTGTAGTAGAGGGGAAGGCCGGCCTGGTCCACCAGGATCTCGCCGTACTTGCCGACCTTAATCGTCTTTACGCTCACGGACGAGTGCACCTGGTGAGAAGAAGCCAGAGCGACGTGCGGGGCTTGCACCCGGGTGGCAGACCACGCCGGAGGGGCGAGTGCAGCGACCGTCGCGGCGAGACTCATCCCAGCCGACAGGGCCAGCGCGGCGCTTACCTGGGCGTAGCGACGTTGGGGCATCGATGGTGCCTCACTTTCTGTTGAGTGTGGAGCTTTCTGTTGAACACGCATCTTTACGGCGTCAGCGACTGTTTTAGCGGCTACTCGGTCATACGTCTGGTAGGTGCCGGGTGGATGCAAACGACCGGTGGGTGCAACGGCCGGTGATGCGACCGGCCAGCGGGTGCAACCGGTAGCGGCGCTTTAGCGTATGGATCTGTATGCGCTCCGGTGCAAGCGAACTGACCGACGAAGCCCTCGTCGCCGGGATGGCCGTGGGCGACGATGCGTGCACAGTCGCTTTCGTGCGGCGCTTCCAGCGGCGGGTGTTCGGGTTGGCCTTTGCAATGATCGGGGACCGGGAAGCGGCCGAGGAGGTGGCCCAGGAAGCGTTTTGGCGTGCCTGGCGCCACGCCGGCGCCTTTGACCGCAGGCGCGGAGCGGTGTCGACGTGGCTGCTCGCCATCACCCGCAACGTCGCCATCGATTCTTTGCGGGTACGCCGGCCCGTCCCAGCCCCGCCGGCCGACGTGGCCTGGGCGGAGATAGCAGACCCGGGGGCACCCCTGGACGAGCGGGCGTCTGCCGAGGATGGGCGCCGCCGGCTCATGGCGGTACTCAACGAGGTGCCCGAGAGCCAGGCGCGCGCCGTGGTGCTGGCGGTCGTCTACGGGTTCAGCGCTCAGGAGGTGAGCGACGCCGAGGGCGTCCCGCTCGGTACCGCCAAGGCTCGGATCCGCCGGGGGCTCATCAAGTTGCGGGCGCTCTCGGCTGCGCAGGAAGGGCCCTGGAGGCAGGAGGACTTATCGCAATGACACCGGGGAGTGGGACACCAGGGAGTGGGGCCGGGATGCCGGGCGCGTGCCCCGGGAACGAGGAACGCCTCATCGATCTCGTTGTCGGGCACCTCGCCGGCAAGGAACGCGAGGCGGTGCTGGCCCACCTCGAGCGCTGCAGGCAGTGCTCGGTGCGGGTTGCCGGGCTAAGTGCGTCGGTGGACGACCTACTGGCGCTGGCCCCTGAGGTTGAACCGCCGGCAGGGTTTGAGGCCAGGGTCTTCGCCCGCTTGCGAGCGAACGGTACCTCACCTGCCCGCCCATCCGGGCGCGCCGGCGCGAGGCCGGGGGCTCCGAGGCTTCGGGGTCTGTCGGGCGCGGGTCGACGGGCGGACCGGCAGGCAGTGCGGCAGGCGGCGCGCCGCAGGTGGGACCATCGGGTCCTCGGTGCTGCGGCGGCCCTCGTGTTGGTAATGGGTGCGGCCGTCGGCGGGGGTTTTGCTCTCGGCCGGTCGTCTGGCGAACACGTCGCTGCCGCGTCCGTGATGACGGGCAGGTTGATGGACGGAGCCGTAGCGGTGGGCAAAGTGATGGTCTACCCGGGCCGTACGACCTGGTTGTTCATGTACCTGGACCAGGGTCGGTGGAGCGGCTCGCTGCGGTGCGAGGTTGTTGCACGCGACGGGTACGTCATGAAGGTGGGGGACTTCTGGGCGGGCGCAGGCTCCGCCGGCGGAGCGCTGGCTTGGGGGGCCAAAGTGCCCTTGCCCGCCTCTCAGGTCCGAGAGGCGATGGTGGTGGGCCCGTCGGGCAAGGTCATGGCGGTCGCCCAGCTGGCCTGAGGCGAGGGGGCTGGGCAGCCGCTGGCGCCGGGTTAGTAACCTGGGGCCATGGATGCAAACGGGCTTCGGCGCGCCTTTCTCGACTTCTTCGTCGAGAGGGGGCACACGGAGGTGCCTTCGGCCGGTCTCGTGCCCCACCACCCCCGGGCGCCGTTGTTCACCAACGCCGGGATGAACCAGTTCATCCCCTACTTCCTGGGAGAAGAGATAGCTCCCTACAAGCGGGCGACGAGTGTCCAGAAGTGCGTGCGTGTGCGGGGCAAGCACGACGACATCGACCAGGTCGGGCGCACCCCCAAGCACGCCACCTTCT
>DASSZK010000185.1:0-17727 GCA_035702845.1 Acidimicrobiales bacterium | reverse complement strand
CGACGTAGGTGCTGTCGCTGACTATCTCTAAAGGGCCGGTGATGGTACGGGCGGCATCAAGGGCGGCCGAAATCTCCATCCGCTGGTTCGTGGTGCGCCTCTCCGCCCCGGCGCGCCAGCGGCCCCCCGGGACCGCCCACGCCCACCCACCCGGTCCAGGGTTCCCCTGGCAGGCACCGTCTGTGTAAGCGATCGTGCTCTCGCTGGCCGGAGCAGCACCGGGATTGCTCATGCCTCAGATCAGCTCCGAAAGGTCGTCGAAAGAGTGCACCGTGGCCACGCTCGCCTGCGCAGCGGGCACTTGGCCGGGCCCGGGTTGGCCCCGCAGCATCTGGAACGAGCGGATCCCCAACGCCTCGGCGCCCTCGCAGTAGCGAACCTGGTCGTCCACGAAAACGGCCTCCGCCGCAGCCGCATCGAGCTGCTCCAGGGCCAGGAGATAGATCTGAGCGGCAGGCTTGGCCACCCCGGCCTCGCAGGACAGGACCATGGCATCAACCATACGGTCCACCCCCAGTTCGACCAGTTGGGCACGTGTCGTGTCCGAACAGTTGCTCACCAGGCACGACCGCTTGCCCGCCTCTCTCACCCGGCCAAAGAAGGTGGCCGTGTCCTCGTAAAGGTGGGTCCATTGCCGCAATAGCTCCAGGTCCCGGCGCTGCAAAGCGCCCACCAGCTCGGGCGTCGCCTCCTTGCCGCATGTCTTTACGACCTGCTCGTAGGCTTCCGCCACCGTGATGCGGCCCTCGGTGAGGTCCGGGCCGAGGGGCACCCAGGCCTCGTTCCAGCGCTGGGCGCCGATCCCCGCCAGCGCCGGCAGCTCGGTTACGTGTGCCCGGAAGTCGCACGTCAGGATGGTGTCGTACACGTCGACCAAGAAGACTGAGGGCGTGGACATGGTCGCGACCATAGGCGAACCACCGTCCTTCGGACGCCTGAGACGAAAATCACCGAAGTTACTTCAGCGTCCTACTACCTGAGCACCCCCGCGAGGCGCGACGATGGGTAGGTGATCTTCGACGGCATCTCACACCAGCTCCCTGACATCGATCCGACGGAGACGGAGGAATGGGTCGACTCCTTTGACGCGGTCCTAGAGGTCCACGGCAAAGCCAGGGCGCGCTACATCTTGATGAAGCTCCTGGAAAGGGCCAAGGAGACCCAGGTCGGCTTCCCCGCCACCGTCTCGACGCCCTATGTCAACACCATCCCGGCCGACCGCGAACCGTGGTTCCCCGGCGACGAGGACACCGAGAGACGGATCAGGGCGTTCATCAGGTGGAACGCAGCTGTCATGGTGGTGCGGGCCAACCACAAAGCGGACGGGATCGGTGGCCACCTCGCCACGTTCGCCAGCTCGGCGGCCCTATACGAGGTGGGCTTCAACCATTTCTTCCGGGGCAAGGACGCCGGCGGCCCGGGTGACCAGGTCTTCTTCCAGGGCCACGCCGCCCCCGGCATCTACTCCCGGGCCTTCTTGGAAGGCCGCCTGACCGAGGGCCAGCTCGAGCACTACCGCATGGAGCTCGCAGGCGCTGCCGACGGCTCCGGCGGGTTGTCCTCCTACCCCCACCCCCGGCTCATGCCCGAGTTCTGGGAGTTCCCCACGGTCTCGATGGGCATCGGGCCACTCAATGCCATCTACCAGGCGCACTTCAACAAGTACCTCCACAACCGAGGCATCGTCGACACCTCGGGCTCGCGGGTGTGGTGCTATCTCGGCGACGGCGAGTGCGACGAGCCTGAGACGCTCGGCGCCTTGTCCCTGGCGGGACGCGAGCAGCTGGACAACCTGATCTTCGTCGTCAATGCCAACCTGCAGCGCCTCGACGGCCCGGTACGGGGCAACGGCAAGATCATCCAGGAGCTTGAGGCCGTCTTCCGCGGGGCCGGCTGGAACGTGATCAAGGTCATCTGGGGCAGCCGCTGGGACGAACTGCTCGCCCGCGATGTCGACGGGTTACTGCTCAACAAGATGAACACCACCGTCGACGGCGAGTTCCAAAAGCTGGCCACCGAGGACGGCGCGTACATACGGGAACATTTCTTCGGGCCTGACCCGCGCCTCAAAAAACTGGTCGAGCACCTCTCGGACGAGGAACTTCGCACCCTGCCCCGCGGTGGCCACGACTACCGCAAGCTCTATGCGGCATACAAGGCAGCCACCGAGACGACGGGCCAGCCGACGGTCATCTTGGCCAAGACAATCAAGGGATGGGCACTCGGGCCCACCATCGAGGCACGCAACTCCACCCACCAGATCAAGAAGATGAACGCAGCCGAGCTAAAAGCCCTGCGCGACCGGTTGAAGCTCAACGCCGAGATCCCCGACGAGGCGCTGGAAAAGGGTGAACCGCCGTTTTACCGCCTACCCGAGGACAGTGCCGAGTACGAGTACATGGCCCTTCGCCGCAAGGAGCTAGGCGGTTCCCTGCCCAAGCGCCTCGTGAACTACAAGCCACTCCCGGCTCCTGCTGAGGCCGCCTTCGTCGAGTTCGACAAAGGCTCGGGCAACCGCGAGGTCTCTACGACCATGGCGTTCGCCGTACTGCTGCGCGGGCTTTTGCAAGATAAGACGGTAGGCAAGCGTGTCGTGCCGATCATCCCCGACGAGGCGCGTACCTTCGGCATGGACGCATTGTTCAAGAACTTCAAGATCTATGCACCGCTTGGCCAGCTTTACGAGCCGGTGGACTCCAAGTTGATGTTGAGCTACTCGGAGGCCAAAGACGGCCAGATCCTCGAAGAAGGCATCACCGAGGCTGGAGGCATCTCCGACTTCACGGCGGCAGCCACCTCCTACGCCACCTTCGGCGAGGCGATGCTGCCGTTCTACATCTTCTATTCGATGTTCGGCTTCCAGCGGGTGGGCGACCTTATCTGGGCCGCCGCCGATATGCGTGCCCGTGGCTTCCTGCTCGGCGGCACCGCAGGGCGCACGACGCTTCTTGGCGAAGGCCTCCAGCACGACGACGGCCACTCGCTGCTGCTGGCGTCCGCCTACCCCAACTGCCAGGTTTACGACCCGGCGTTCGCGTACGAGACGGCGACCATAATCCGCGACGGGATCCGGCGCATGTACGGCGAGGGTGGCCAAGGTGAAGACATCTTCTACTACATCACCCTTTACAACGAGAACTACCAGATGCCGCCCAAGCCCGAAGGTGTGGACGAAGGCATCTTGAAGGGCCTCTACCGCTTCGCGCCCGCACCCGAAGGGCCCTCGCGCAAGGTGACGATCCTGTTCTCCGGTTCCGCCAGCCAGGCCGCCCTCGAAGCACAAAAGATCCTCGCCGAGAACCACGACGTCGCCGCCGAGCTTTGGAGCGCCACAAGCTACAAGCTGCTGCGTGAAGAGGCCCTCGACTGCGACCGCTGGAACCGCCTGCACCCGGGCGAGCCGGCCCGCACCCCGTTCGTCACCCAGACGCTGGGGAACGCCGAAGGCCCCATCGTTGCCGTGACCGACTACATGAAGGCCATCCCCGACCAGATTTCGCGTTGGGTACACGCCCCGTTCGTCACGCTGGGGACCGACGGCTTTGGCCGCAGCGACGACCGCGAGCACCTGCGCCGCTATTTCGAGACCGATGCCGCCCATGTCGTCGTCGGCGCCCTCGACGGCCTACGCCAAAGCGGCGAGGGCAAGGCGGAAGAGGTCACCGACGCGATCAAACGCTACGAGATCGACGCCGAACGGGTCGGGGCCGCACGCGAGATCTAAAGAGCCGGGGCGTTGATCGCCCACATCGCTCCATCCGGAGAGAGCCGCAGCGGAGAGGCATCAGGTCCAGACCGACCTCTCCTGCGGCCAGCCGGTGCGGCCGAACCCCACCAAAGGCAGCTTGTCCAAAGCGCGTGGTGCAGTGGCGCCTCTAGGTACCCTTGCTCTCTTGACGGCACCGAAAAGGCTCTCTCTGGCCTTGCGACTTAGCCTGGTCAAGGAGTGCCAAGCTTGCCCGTCGTGGCACCCCTAGGCGCTGGCGCGCAGCTCGACCCCCTTCGGCGTGACCGTGAGCGTGAAGTCGACGCCCATGGCCGCCGATAGGCGTGCGAGGGTGGACAGCGACGGCTCGTGGTCGCCGGGTTCCAGCCTCGCTACATGAGGTTGGCGCATACCGACCAGGCGCCCGAAGGCGCTCTGGCTGAGGCCGCGGTCGGTTCGGTACTGGACGACGCGTAAGGCAACCTCATTGGCGAAGCGGGTCCTCTCGTGCTCGGCACGGTAGGTCGGGTCAGCCATATCTTCCAAGTGCAGCTCATCGGCCGTTACTAGTTCGCGTAAGCGCCGCACCGCCATAGCGACACGTCGAGCATGACGACCGTGCCGGCACGGCGCAGGCGGACATGGATGGAGTCATAGGGCCCGAGGTCGCCATCGGCGATCCAGGCATCGCCCGAGAAGGTCGCTTCCTGCAGGGCCTCCCACTCTTCGACGCTGAGCGGCCGCAACCCGCCCTGCCAAAAGAGCTTGTCGATCTCGGTCGGCTCGGTCCCCGTGGCGGCAGCCAGTCGCTTAGCGAAGGTGCTCTTGCCGGCACCCCCTGGGCCCACGATCACCACGCGCACGCTAAATAATGACCCATTGAGGCGGCACCGGCGGCCAGAACTTGGCCGTCACGGGCAGCTATGCCTGGCGCGGCTGGTCGTCAACGGCAGATTGCTGCGCTAAGCCTGCGAGCGCTCGCAGGTTATTGCCGGCGTAGCCGAGGAGGACCTCAGAGCTCAGATCCACGTAGCCGGTCTCGGCCATTTCGACGTACAGGGCGTCTCGCAGGCTCCTGTCATCCGTAGCCGCCCACAGGTCAAGGACCGCGTACAGCCGGCCCACAAGGTCTTCGAGCTGCCGGGTGCCTCGCGCTGGCATGGCTGCCCATTGGGCTTCATCGCGAAAGGCCCTCCTGTGCGCATCGCCGACGTCAGCGGCGCAGCCCAGATAAGGGATATGGAAGTCTGATCCCGTGTCCCCGTCGAGCGCATAGAGAAGGAACGGCAGGACGATTTGGCCGAACACGTTGTAGATGCCAACCGAGATCGCCGGCTCTTCGCCCATCAACTCGCGGAGCGAGGACCATGCCGGTCCGAACTCAGGGCAAATCCTGAGTAAGAGGTCAACGGCGTCGGTCGCGTTGGCCGGTGGTCGCGCCCTGTCGACGAGATCGGGCATGCCCTCCAGGATCGCGCCCCGACTGCCCCTCCCGCTCCCACCCGGGCCAGCGACAGCGACAGTAGCCTTTACAGGCAAACTTACGTTCCCATTGTGGCTCGAACGCTTGTTCACCATCGCGAGGCTCCCGGGGCGGGTGTCCGGCGCCAGGCCCACCAAGTTGGCGAAGAAGCCCTCACGTCGCCCGCAAGTGCGCGATCATCCAAGAGGTAGCTGCCTTACGTTCATGCACGGCCGCGCCGTTGCCCGAAAGGAGAGCCATGCCCGGCAAGACCCAACAGCGGCGGGTGCAAGAAGAAGTGGCCGAGGTCAAGGCCAGGCGCCAGAGCGCCTCTGGCCCAGCCTTCGAGGCGCGAGCCGTGCCCGGTGACCTCCTCGATCTACAGCGCACCGCTGGCAACCAGGCTGTATTGCGCCTCGTCGATGGTACGTTGACCGCCCCCACGCTCCAGCGTTGGCCGTGGTCTAAGTCGTCCAAGAAGGGCGGGGGCAAGGAGGGCTCGAAGGGCACGACCGGCACCGCCACGACAACAGGTACAGGCACGACAACAGGTACAGGCACGACGACGGCACCTTCGCCCAAGGTCATCAAGATCGGCAAGGAGCAGATCCGGGTGGCCAACCCCCAAGAAGAGGAGGAAGCCAAACAGATCTGCGCCAAATTGAAGGCCGACTTCGGCATCTCGCTTTCGTCACCGACGTCCATCGCCGCCATCAAAAAGGAGTACGACGAAGTGGGTAAAGCCACCCTCGACTCCCTGGAGACAAACGTCTGGGAGATGAAGGAGCTACGTGGCGTCTTGACCGCAGTGACGCATTTCGCTCCCATCCTGGGCAAGCAGCGGAAGCGGTCGCCGCTGGCCAAGCGTGCCCAGGGCGTTACCTCGCTCGGGCGGGTCAAGAAACAGGTCGACGCCAACTACAAGGACGCCCCTCTCATCGAAGGGGTCATGGGAGAGTATATGAGCGGGAAGTCCAACGTGACACTGTTCGACACCCAGACCGACCTGGTCGACAAGCGTTACATCAACCCCACCACGGGCAAGGCGGACAACGAGACCACCATCACGGCCAATGCCGTTCACGAGATGGCCCATGGCCTCATCGAGCCCCTGTACGAGGACGGCTGGGTGAAGACGATGGACTTCTGGCTGGACGCCGAGACGCCGAGTGGCGAGATGGGCGCCGAGGAGCCGCCTACGCAGTACGGGCAGACTAACGCAGGTGAGGACATAGCCGAATCGACAGCGCTGTTCTTCACCAACCGCGCCAACCTTGAGACGCTTGCGCCCAAGAGGGCGGAGTACCTGGCAGCGATCGTGGCCAGTTGGGCACCCGCCAAGAAGCAGGAAGTCCTCAAAGCTACGAAAACCGCGAAAGGTACCGGCAAGTGAACCCTCTGGCCGATCTCGCCGGGCTGCGCGAGCTTTCTGTCCAAGAGGCTGCCGACTATGTCGGGGGAGACGCCCGTCCAAAGGCCATTTCGCAGTACGGCTCGCTGCGCGACGTCCAAGCCATCACGTCCAAAGAGCGCGGGCTCCAGTTCGTCATCCAGGACGGGAAGGTGCGCCTCGTGTACCTCGGGACCGCCGCCCTGCCACCGGTGGTCAGCAACGAATCCTTGACTGAGGCTTACGGTACCGGGGAGACGTTGCGCTCCCGCCAGGGCCGGCGCGCCAAGCTCCACGTGGCGGCCGATCACGGTGTCGCATGGTCGGAGCAGGACGGCGAGCTCGGCTTCGTCGAGCTGTTCGCCCCCACCACGTTCGACCGTTACCGGGACGAGATCTACAAGGAGCCACCGTCGTTCCGCCAGTGAGCAGCAACAGCCTCGAGCCATAACGGCCTCGAACCATAACGGCCTCGAACCATAACGGCCTCCGGGCGCGGCCCTCATTATCATCGCCTCAGTAACCGACGCTACGGGAGCCAGCGGTCAGCCGCTCGCGGCTGGGCGCGGGATGGACGTAGCCGAGTACATCCAGCCAGTACGACGACAGCGACCGTTGGTCGGGCGCGTCGAAGGCGACCTGTAGATGACGGCTCATCGGTTCTCCGTTCAGGTTGAGCCCTCCTGCGACGTAAGAGCGATCGTAAGGGACGCCTTTTCAGCGGCTTCACGGGCGCCGTCTCAGGGGAGGACCAGGGTGGTCCCTCATAGCGCCGGCCCCGGAGGGAGGTGACAATGGGACCATGACCTACACCGAAGAGCCCCAAGGTGCGCAGCAGCCGCCGGCTGGGCCCGGGCCTGGCGCACGCGAGGTGCGCAGCCTGCGCCGCAGCACCACCAACAGGATGGTCGCCGGTGTCGCCGGCGGTCTCGCCGAGTACCTCGACGCCGACCCGGTCGCCGTCCGGATCGGCTTTGCCATCGCCTCGCTCGTGTTGGGAGGGATCGGCGGCCCGCTTCTTTACGCCGCAGCGTGGCTGGTCGTCCCCGAGACCGGCCAGGCGACTTCGATTGCCGCGCAGAGGTTAGGGGGCCAACCATGGGCCTGATCTTTTGGTTCGCCGCCCTGGTGATCGGAGGGTTCGTGATCGGCCTCCTCGCTCGCCTGGTGGTAAAGACCCCCCACAAACCTGCGTTCTTCGAGACCGTCTTGTACGGATGGGGAGGATGGCTGCTCGGCAGCGTCGCTGCCGCCATCCTCTTTAGGGGATCGGCCAACTCATTGGTAAAGCTGGCGACCGAAGTGGCCGCGGCTGCCCTGTTGATCGTTATCGTGACCGGCCGGCGAGCTAAGGCACGGCGTATATGAGCCCTTTACACGAGCTACCCGCGTGCAAACGGCTTACAAACCGTAACTTTCGAGCAAGCGCAACCACACTTCACTGATGGTGGGGTAAGAGGGCACCGCGTGCCACAAGCGCTCCAGCGGCACCTCCCCCACTACGGCGATCGTGGCTGCGTGCACCAGTTCGCCGGCACCGCTGCCCACGAAGGTGGCGCCCACCACTACGTGGCGGTCCTGGTCCACCACCATTTTCGCCCAGCCCTCGTAGCCGTCGGCATAAAGAGCGGCCCCGGCCACATTGCCCATTTCATACTCCACCGCCTTTACGGAGATGCCTGCCTGCCGGGCCGCAGCCTCGGTCAGCCCCACGGCACTTATCTCGGGATCAGTGAAGATCACTTGCGGGACGCAGCGATGGTCAGCCGTTGCCGAGCACTTGCCCCAATCCTGCGCACTGAACGAACCTTTGGCCCGCGCCACGATGGCGTCCCCGCACGCCCGGGCCTGGTACTTGCCCTGATGCGTGAGCAGCGCCCGGTGGTTTACGTCGCCGGCGGCGTACAGCCACTGCCCGCTGACCCCCTGCACGAGCAAACTGTCGTCGACATGCAGCCAATCCCCATCAGTTAGGCCCACCGTCGACAATCCGATATCGCCCGTACGGGGCACGCGGCCGACGGCGACGAGCAGGCGGTCGGCCTGCAGTGAACCCGCGGGCCCGAGCCCGACCGAATAGCCGCTCGGCTCGCCACCCTCCACGCTTTGCACCGAGCACCCGGTCATCACAGTGATCCCTCTCGCCTGCATGGAGCGGGCCAACATCTCGCTGGCGCGCTCCTCGACGCCGGGCACGAGGCGAGGGCCTCTTTCCACAATGGTCACTTCGGACCCGAGGGCGCCGAAAACTTGAGCCATTTCGCAGCCGACGACCCCGCCGCCCATGACCACGAGGCGTCCTGGCACCTCTTTGGCGCTGGTGGCGTCGCGCGAAGTCCACGGCGCCGACTCGGCCAGCCCCGGTACGGGTGGCATAGCGGCATCCGAACCCGTGGCTATAACCACGGCACTGCGTGCCTTTAATACCTGGCGCTGTTGTTGACCTTGACCGCTGCTCTCCCCTGCTCCGCCCGAGTGGCCGGCGGCGGCGGCTCGGGCCAGCACCTCCACGCACTTCTCGCCCACCAGACGGCCCCTCCCCCGCAGCAGCGTGATGCCGGCACCTTGCGCCCACTGGACCTGGCTCGAATCGTCCCACGCGTGGGTGAACGAATCCCGGCGGCGCAGTACCGCCTGAGCATCGATCCGGCCAGTCACGGCCTGCGAGGCACCCTCGACCGACCGCGCCTCGGCCAACGCATGGACCGGGCGCAACATGGCTTTGCTCGGCATGCAAGCCCAGTAGGAACACTCGCCCCCAACCAGTTCCCTCTCGATCAGCGCCGCGCTCAAACCCCCTTGGACCGCTCGGGCGGCGACGTTCTCGCCGGTCGGGCCGGCCCCTATGACAACAACATCGAACTCGGGGCTATCTGGCATTTGCTTTCCTCCGAGGAAACGTTCGGGCCGGGGGGAAGATCTCGACCGGCATTGTGGCGGCCCGCCGTCCCTAGTACCAGGCCACATCATCGTCGGCGCCATCGGTGGCCCGCTGGCATGTAGGGCAGTACCAGCGGACTTCCAGCGGTGTGGCGCAAACGCTATGGACCGGGACGTCGTCGGGTGCCGCTCCGCCGGCGTGGTTGCCCCAATGAGCGAGCAGGCGCAAGGCGCCCGCCAAGCCGGCCCCCTCGGGCGTCACTTGGTACTCGTAGCGCACGGGCTTGTCCGAGTACTGGAGGGCGATCACCAGGCGGTCCCGTTCGAGCCGGCGCAGTCGGGCGGTGAGGATGTTGGCCGCGACGCCCGGTACGGATTGCTGGAGGTCGCTGAAGCGCTTCGGCCCGTCGAGCAACGCCTCCACTACCAGCAGGCTCCACCGGTCGCCGATGCGGTCCAACGCATTGTCGAGGCCCGTGCGGGCTGCCGGCGAGCGGTCCTCGCCCCCACTGACGTCGAACTGCCCTCGAGCCTCGGGCGGTTCCGGTCCGCCGGCCGCTGCTTCGGCGTCTCGGCCACGGGAGGCCTCCTCGGTCACCGCCTCATCTTCCCACGCTGGACCAACTGGCCGTGATTGCCGTTCTGGTGATAAGTTGTAACTTGCAAGTTACTATCAGCCTGGGAGGTACCGGAGATGTCGGATCTAAGAGAACTTTCCGCCCAGCTCGCTGCGGTGGTCGCTGGAGCGGCACCATCAGTCGTGGGGGTGGGCCCGCGAGGTAGCGGCGTCGTTGTCGCACCCGGCCTGGTGCTTACCAACGCGCACAATGCGAGAGGGAACACGGTCGTGCACTTCTCCGACGGGCGCGAAGTGCAGGCCTCGCTGACGGGAGCCGACACAGACGGGGACCTGGCGGTGCTCCGAGCCGGTACGGAAGGTATAACGCCGCTCGAATGGGCTCCGACGGCGCCTTCCCTCGGAGAGATAGTCGTCGGCCTTGCTCGTCCGGGTGGGCGGGGCGCCAGAGCCGGCGTCGGGTTCGTATCGGGGAGCGAAATGGCCTTCCGCGGGCCGGAGGGGCGCCTGGTCAGGGGTGCGCTCGAGCACACCGCGCAGATGGCCCCCGGCTCGTCGGGAGGGCCCCTGGTCGACATCGAGGGCCGCCTGGTGGGCATCAACACGCACCGCCATCGCGAGGGTGCTTACCTGGCCATCCCGGCCGGCGCGCAGCTACGGGCACGGACCGATGCGCTCGCCGAGGGCAGGCAGCCCCAGAGGCGGCGCCTAGGAGTGGCCATCGCCCACCCCCGCGTAGCCCAAAAGCTCCGCCAGGCTGTGGGCCTACCGGAGCGCCCGGGCCTCCTGGTCCACGATGTCGACCCGGAAGGGCCGGCGGCGAAGGCCGGGCTGCGCCGCGGAGACTACATCGTCGCCGTAAACGCTCAGCCAGTGGCGGACGCCGACCAGCTCGCCGATGCCCTCGAGCGCGTGCCTGATGGCGAACCGGCACAAGTAAGTGCTCTGCGAGGTGCAGAAGAACTCAGCTTTAGCGTCGCATAAACGTGGCTATGCTGCGGGCATGCTGCATCTTTCGGGCGACGCGCAAGCCGACAAGCTGCTCTCCGAGGATCCGCTGGCGCTACTGATCGGCATGGTCTTGGACCAGCAAATCCCGTTGGAGCGCGCTTTTAGCTCCCCGCGGGATTTGCGCCAACGGCTGGGAGGGCGCCTGGACGTGCACGAGATCGCCGAGATGAGCCCCGAGCGCCTGGCCGCCATATTCGCCGAGCGCCCAGCCCTGCACCGCTTCCCCTCTGCCAACGCACAGCGCGTCCAGCAACTGTGCAGGATCGTCGTAGACGACTACGCAGGCGACGCCTCTGGTGTGTGGAAAAATGCTCACGACGGAGCGGATCTCCTGCGCCGAGTCAAGGCGCTCCCGGGCTTCGGCGAGCAAAAGGCCAAGATCTTCGTGGCGCTTTTAGGTAAGCAACTGGGAGTAAGGCCCAAGGGATGGCAAGACGTGAGCAAGCCGTTCGGCGATGCGGGCACGACCTACTCCGTGGCCGACATCACCGGGCCGGAGTCCTTGGCACGGGTGCGGGCATACAAAGCCGAGCGCAAGGCTGCCGCAAAAGCGGCGGCCGGAGAATAGTTTCGTTGGCGGCGGAGCTGGCGCGGCGGTCTGGGTGGCAACGAGGCCGGCGACCCGGCCTGCGCCGATCTATCCCAATGCGGGGAGTTTCACGTCCAGCGCTCCCGGTTGGCATCCGGCGAACAACTGAGTGAACACCAAGACCTTCGGTGGCTTCGACGGGACCTCGAGCACGGCGGCCCCCATGGCCGGGTGCAGCCCGTAGTTGCCGAGGATGTTGTGACGGTGGCCCCAGCACCCGCTGGTCGAACCTTTGTGGCAATCGGAATTGGCAGACCCTAGGCCGTCGTCGTACATCCACGCATAATCGGCCTGCAGGGCCGAGACGTAGCCAATGGCAACATTGGAGCCCCATTCCGCCCCGCTTGGCCCCGTTGGGTCGGAGCGCTGCGCTGCGCCGGCCGCCGCCAAGCGGTCCAGCTCCGAACTAAGACCGGTGAAACCGGGCAGCCCCCGGTCCGTCCTCTCCAAATCGGCGACCACGAGCACCTGCGCGGGCAGCGCCAGCTGTGAATAGCCCGAGGGCAGGTGCATGGGCCCCACATGTTCCCGGGCACGAGCACTGTCGATTGCCACAAGAGCAGCGGCATCGCAACGCTCGCGCTGGCCTGGCTCGCACGCCCGGACCATCGCCGGGGGGGGAGGCAGGCTCACGCTCGGGTCGGCCGTCTTGCCCTGGCCCATGCTCCCACCAGGCTCAGTCACGGCATGACCCCGCCCGCCGCTTGGCGCCGTCACCGCTCCAGCCACCGGTGCGCCGGCCACCAGTACCCCGAAGGCACCCGCCACCACGGACAACAACGCGGCCAAGTGGGAGGGAGCGCCCGCCCATGAGCGCGCGCCGACCCGAGCCTTTGGCAGACCCTGGGTCGTCACCCTTTAAATATCTGCGCCAGGACGTCCCACCTTTAGTGATACCCACCGATGTCCTGGCAAATTTCCCCCTCTTCTCGCCGCGGTCTATGCCAGCCGAAGTGCACATACTTGCACAAAGGGGTATAGAAGACGCAAAATGCCCTGAGAGCAGGTTTCTTTTGTGGAAGAGCGGCCTCAGGGCCCGAGCCTCAGGGCCGGGTCTCAGGGGAACGTGCCGGCGACCGCCCCGAGATGGCGGTCGAACCATCCCAACAAGAGGGCCACGGCGCGCGGGTCGTGGAGCACCCGGTGACCCGCCCCCGCGAGCACCCGCAGCTCGGCCGAAACGTAGGCGATGTCGGCAAGCTCACGAGCGTCGGTCATGGGCACCACCTCGTCGGCCGCTCCATGGACGATCAGCAACGGGCGGGGCGGGATCTTGTGAGCGAGCCTGGAGGGCTGTATCTCCTTCAGTTCCCTGGCCCAGGCGACCGCGTCCGTCGGGAAGCCCCTGCTGTGGATGATCCCGGCGGCCCGTGCTTGGGCCACGAACCGGCGCGGGTCAGGGACGTGGTCGTCGAAAGTGGCGGGCGCCGCGAAGACAGCCACGCCGGCGATGGCCAGATCCTCGGCCGCCACGCACACGCTGAGGCCCCCTCCGGCACCGAAGCCCACTAACCACACCTTCTCGATCCCAGCCACGGAGCGCAGGGTCTGGACCGCTGCCGCCAGGTCATCGAGCCATCCCCCCAGGGAGAAGTCACCCTGCGAAGCGCCGGT
Source organism: Acidimicrobiales bacterium (assembly GCA_035702845.1). Taxonomy (GTDB): domain Bacteria; phylum Actinomycetota; class Acidimicrobiia; order Acidimicrobiales; family Palsa-688; genus JAJZMF01. The sequence goes on along the minus strand of DASSZK010000185.1, from coordinate 4,498 downwards.
GCCGCGGAAATCAAAGGTGAGGACCATAGCCCCGGTCTCCGCTGCCAGCCGGGTTGCCAGCTGGGGATAGCCGTAGCTTGGTGCACCCGCTTTCTGGCCCGCCTCAGGGAAACCGTGCGCAAGCACGATCCCGTGCCTGCCGGCACCGGACGCAGCACTGAAGCTCGGGCGGGCCAAGAAGCCGCTCAAACTAGGCCCTGCCGGCGCCTCGAACTGCATCGCCTCGCCGGCGACGCGGCCGTTATCCCAGCCGTTGCCCCGCCCCGGAACTGGTTGCGTGCCCTGTACGCCCTCCCCCACAGGGACACCCTATATTCCGCACTAAGGGCAGCCCAAATCGAGCACAAAAAAACCAGGGGACGCGCGTAACCACGTCCCCTGGCATAAATTCACTGGAAAAGGCAGACCGCCCCGTTTGAGTACCGAGCGGGACCAGCTCTCGGCCGGGTCGACCCGGGTGTCTGGCTTGGATTACCAGGCGGTCCAGCAGGCCGAACTAGCGGCCAGCCACCTCCGAGGTCCCATGTTGACAACTACTCAGATGGACCACCTCCTTTCTTCGGTAACCCAATAGTAGCGCTGCCCGGCGCGGAGTGTGGGAACTTTTTTGCGTTGCGCTGGCTCACTTCTGTGTTTGCCATTACGGGCTGCTAGAGGCTGCGCGGCGGCCGCAATACTGTGTTGCAGCAAGCCAAGCCAATGGCACGGCCTGCCCAACCGTATTTGCCAGGCGCACGGGGTAGTCTCAGTCGGGACACGACCATTTAGCAAGAGGTGCACGTAGCAAGAGGTGCACGGTGGAGGCCACGATGAGTCCTAGCGCGAGCGGTGGGGTACCAAGCGTTTGAGCGAACCCGCAGGCAGCGACCAGGTCCTCGTCCACCGGCTGCTCGAGCTGACGCGCGTCGTCGCTGAGGTCGGTGGTGCCACCAACCACAAGGCGGTGGCCGACATCATCACCACCAGTGCTTCCGACCTGCTCGGCGCCGACGCGGCGTCTCTCACCCTGGCGCGCGGTGACGGGGAGCTCCATGTGATCGCCCTTCGAGCTGAGTTCCTGCCGAGACCGTTGCCAAGCTTCCCCGAGGATGCGCCCAACGCTGCGGCCGAGGCGTTCCGCACCCGCAAAGTCGTTTTCGCCGGGAGCCTGGAGGAGATCCGTCGACGTTGGCCCGACCACTTCTTGGGTACGGACACCCCGCGTTCGCTGGCCTGCCTGCCCCTTTTGACCGGCGATGCCTGCCTGGGGGTGCTCGGCCTTTCCTTCCCCGAGCAAAGGGAGCTGTCGGAGATCGATCGCCGTTACCTGGGCGCTCTTGCCGACAGCTGCGCCCAGGCTCTCCAGCGCATCTCAGCCACCGAAGCCGCCGCGGAGGCGTCGCTGCGGTTCAAGTTCCTGGCGGACGCTTCCCACGCTCTATCGGCCTCGCTGGACTACGAGGTGACCCTGCGCCGCGTAGCCCAGCTCGCGGTACCTGAGCTGGCCGACTGGTGCGCCATTGACCTCTTGGAGGGCGACAGCCTGCGCCGGGTTGCGGTAAGCCACATCGACCCGGCCAAAGTCTCCTTGGCTCTCGAGCTGTGGGAGCGTTACCCCCCGCAAATGGATGCCCCGACCGGGGCACCGGCGGTCGTGCGGACCGGGGTCACCGAGCTCATCGAGCGGGTGGACGTGCTCCTCGCTGAGCTTGACGTCGATGAAGAGCAGCGCCAGTTGGCAGAGGATCTCCAGCTCAACAGCGCCATCACCGTCGCCCTAAAGGCGAGAGGCCGCTCCCTCGGTGTGCTCACCCTGGTGTGGGCCGAGAGCAGGCGCCACTACTCCGCAGACGACATCCCCTTCGCCGAGGAGCTGGCCCGGCGGGCGGCCATGGCCATTGACAATGCCCAGCTTCATACCGACACCAGCCAAGCCGCACTCCAACTGCAGCAGGCGGTGCTGCCGGACACCTACAACGATTCGCGCTTTTGGCAGGTGGCTGTGCACTACCGGCCGGCTGGTCGTTCTCATCTCGTCGGCGGTGACTTCTACGATGCCATGACGCTGGACGACGGCCGCCTCGTCGCCCTGGTCGGCGACGTCATGGGGCGGGGCGTAGCAGCCGCCGCAGCGATGGCCCAGGTCCGGGCTGCAGCGCGCGCCTACCTTGTCGAAGACCCCGACCCGGTAGCGGTCGTGTCCAGGCTCGATTCGATGTTCACCAAGCTCGACCTCGAGCAGCTGGTGACCTTCGTGTACTTCGTCATCGACAGGTCTGCGAACGAGGCCACGGTAGTGAGTGCCGGGCACCTGCCGCCCGCACTGATCGGGGCCGATGGCAACGTCCACCTGCTTGACCCGCACAGCTCGCCACCGCTCGGCACAGGCACCCCGCTGCGCCGGGCAAGCAGGCACCCGTTCAAACCTACCGACGTGCTTTTGGCCTACTCGGACGGCCTGGTGGAGAGACGGACGGAGAACATCGAGGTCGGCCTGGCGCGCCTGGTAAAACATGCCGGCGCGCTGGCTCAGAACTCGAGCAATGCCGCCCTGGCCTCTCTGGCCGATGCCGTACGCCTGGCCGACCACGACGACGACGTGACACTGCTGGCGGTCCGCCCGTTACCCGTCTAGTCGCGCTTTGCGTCCGTGCAAGCCGTCTCTACAAGCAGGTCAGGATTTCAACCAGTCGTTGATGATGCGCTTGGCGCGGCCGGAGTTGTCGTCGATGCACGAGGCTGCCTCCCGGCGCAGTTCGCCTGTGCTCAGCTGGGAGACATCCACACGCCGGGCTCTTACAGGGAAGTACGTCGGCGTCGCCGGCCCAGCCTGCTCGGGCCCCAGGGCCCCCAAGCCCGACAGGACCGCTACTGCCAAGTCTGACGCCTTGCCCAGCCCCGCACCGGATGGGTCGATGTCGGTGGCGTACCCGGAGATTGCCGGGAGCCCTCCCAGCCCCGCAGGGACCACTTCAGCCAAGCCGGGACTGGCCGGGCTGGAGGTGGCCGGGCTGGAGGTGGCCGGCATGGAGGTGGCCGGCGTGGGCTCGACCAGAGCAGGCTGGGCCCGTTCCGCCGGCGGCCTGTCCAACCACGGGCGCTCCGGGACAGCGCCGGGGCGCACTGGGTAATACCGCCGCCTGGGTGGCTCCCAAGCGCCGGCTTGGCCCCCTGACTGCTCTTCGCTACTCGCCATAGCCCAGTGTCACTTCCGTGTGCGCCTGCTTGCCCGGATGTAGGGCCCATTCCTTGGGGAACCTCAGAGGCCCCGGGATTGCCGGGGCCTTTACTTATTCTCCGACCGCCTTCATCTGCCCTTTAGGGCCCACTTAAGCTCGGCGGAAAGATCAGCAACCTCCGAAAAACGCCCCGAGCCGGCCTTACGCCCTCAGCGGTGCTGCTGAGGGGTTTGCACTACGCAGGTAGTGCTAATCCAGGTCCTCCCCTATCATGGTGGTCGATGCCCGACCCCGGCCCTGCACACAACCCGGCCCCCACGACCGGCCCGACCCTCCCGTCGACGACACCACCCCTGTTCGAGGTCCGCGACCTCCACGTAAGCGTCGAGGGGACGCAGATCCTGCGGGGAGTCGACTTGGTGCTCCCAGAGGGGGAGCTGCACGCTCTGATGGGGCCCAATGGCAGCGGCAAGTCGACGTTGGCCAAGACGTTGCTGGCCTCGCCCGGCTACGAGGTCACAGGCGGCCAGGTGCTCTACAAGGGCGAGGACGTAACCGATTGGTCGACCGACGCCAGGGCCAAGGCGGGCATCTTCCTCGCCTTCCAGTACCCGGAGGAGATCGCCGGGGTCCCGCTCGTGCAGTTCCTGCGCCAGGCGCTCTCAGCCCGCAGAGGGATGGATCTTTCGGTGCTTGAGCTGCGGCTCGACATCATGGAGTGGATGCGCCGCCTGGAGATGGACCCCGCGTTCGGGGACCGGTACCTCAACGACGGCTTCTCGGGCGGGGAAAAGAAGCGCAACGAGGTCCTGCAGATGGCTGTGCTCGAGCCCGACCTGGCCATCTTGGACGAAACAGACTCTGGTCTCGACATCGACGCTCTCAGGGTGGTGGCCTCGGGGGTCACAGAGGTGCGCAAGGCGAGGCCGCGCCTTAGCTGCCTACTCATCACCCACTACCAGCGCATACTTGACTACCTGACCCCCGACGCCGTCCACCTGCTCGTCAATGGTCGTATCGTGCAAAGTGGGGGGCCGGAACTGGCCAAGCAACTGGAGCGGGAAGGTTACGAGGCTTGGCGTTAGAGCCGGCCCAGCTTCAGAAAAGGCCCAGTTAGAGAAGGCCCAGCTTTGGGAGAAAACCAGCTTTGAGAGAAGGCCCAGTGTGAACCAAGGCCCAGACCCGGGCAGCGTCGGGCGTCTAGACGTCAACCGCATAAAGAAGGACTTCCCCATCCTCGAGCGCACGGTGCATGGGCGCCGTCTCGTGTACCTGGACTCGGCGGCCTCTTCCCAGAAGCCTTCGGCGGTGCTCGACGCCATGCAGCACTACTACGAGAC
>DASSZK010000418.1:0-5020 GCA_035702845.1 Acidimicrobiales bacterium | reverse complement strand
TGACGACCACGCTCGGTACGGCACAGGCTTCGGGCATCCACTCGAGCAGTTCGCGCCGAGCCGAGTGGGACACGTAAATGATCCCGTCCAAAGAGCAGATGACTTCCCGCTCCATGTCCTGGATCGCCTTGTAGACCCGGCCATTGGCGACGATCAGCTTTTTCCTGGCCCACTCGTCGGCTTGGGAGCGAGGGAAGTGCACCGCCATGACGACCTTTTGGTGAGGACCGCTCCTGGCTCTAAGAGCGGCCTGCGCCGCGACAGGCTCTTGCGCGTAGATGACGACTGGGCCGCAGGAGCGCAGCTCGCGCTTGAGCGCCTTGGCGAGGAAGGCGCCGTGCCAGTAGCGGTACCACACGACGCCCGCTGCCGTGCTCGGGTGCTGTAGGCCCAGGCGAACTGCGAACACCGGCGCCGTGAAAGGCATACCCCACGAGAAGGGGGTCACCACCCGCGACGAGATGCCTTGGCTGTCGAGGTGCTGGCGTAGCTGGGTGAAGTGCGTGTGGACCCCAGTCGTGCCCGTGGCGTGGAGGATGGTCGCAACCAGCACTTCGGGTGCATCCGGCGTCACCTCAGCCAACGGCGCGCGCGCGTTTGTCGGCGCTACATCGGTCAACACAAGCCTAAGGAGGATGTGGTCCCTCAGGTTGATACCAAGTACCCGAGCGCTGGGGCCCCAACGACCACGGCGTCGCCCCTGGTGTCCCTCGGTCGGAGGGGCCTCGGCAGCGCGCTAGCTTTGCCTCGTGCCACCTCTCGTACGCGGGCGCGTCGTACGCAGGGTTGCCGTACCTGCGGCCGCCGTGCTTGGCGTCACCCTTGCGCTGGCACCGTCACTTGCTCTGCCCCTTGCGCGCCCAGCGACAGCCCAAGTGGCACCGGCGAGCCGGGCCGCCGGTGGGCTAAGTCCTTGGCTGCCGGCACCTCTGACATCGTTTTCCCCTCACGGTCAACCGGTGCCAGCCGAGGCGCCACGCATATGTGGGGACACTGCCCTGCTGGATGGCCCTAAGGCGCCCCCGCCGGGTGCAATAGTGGTCAGGGCCGGAGACGATTCCGCCAGCCTGGGGCGGTCATGGCAGCTGCGGGCTGGGCGCACCTATTGGTTTGCTCCCGGTACCCACCTTCTCGGGCCCGGGCAGTACTCGCAGGTCCAACCCAAGCCGGGTGACACGTTCATTGGCGCCCCCGGTGCCGTGATCGACGGCCAGCACAAAAACAATTCGGCTTTTGATGGCCAAGCGCCCGGTGTGACGATCGAGTACTTGACAATCGAGAACTTCGCCACGCCAAACGGGCAAAACGCTGTCAACCATGACAATGCAGCGGGTTGGACCGTGCGGTTCAACACCGTAAAGGGGATCTGGGCACCCGGCCACGTGAAGGGCCCCGACTACCCAGGGGGCGCAGCTCTTGGCATGGGCGACGACGACCTCTACGAGTACAACTGCTTGACGGGCAACGGTGAGTACGGGCTGAACGCGAGCGGGTCGAGCACGCTTTTCGCTTACAACGAGGTCTCGTACAACGGCCGGGCCGACTTCCCCGACCAGTACGGCTGCGGCTGCTCGGGAGGAATAAAGTACTGGGCAACCGAGAACCCTACGGTCGAGGGCAACTATATCCATGACAATTACAACGTCGGTTTGTGGTTTGACACCGACAACACAGGAGCCCTTGTCACCGGTAACGTGATCTCGGCCAACTGGGCCGAGGGCATCATTTATGAGATCAGTTACAACGCTGATATCACCTCCAACGTCTTCGTGGCCAACGGCTGGGGCAACGGCTCGTCGTACGCCGGTGGCTTCCCTTACGGCGACGGTATCTATGTCAACGGGTCGGCCGGCCTTTACGGGATCCCTGGCTCTGATTTTGAAGGGCACCTGGATATACACGCCAATACCTTCGACGACAACTGGGACGGCGTGATCGTGTACCAGAACCCCGACCGCCTATGTGGGACCAACGCAAACTCCAGCACCGGGTACTGCACTTTGGACGACCCGGCGGTGTTCGACCCCAAGAGCTGCGGGGCATGGGCCGCAACGTCCCGGCCGTCCAGGCGCCCGGACTACTTCGATGCCTGTCAATGGAAGGCCAACAATGTGGCGGTCACTGCCAACCGGTTCCAGTTCGACCCGCACCGCATCGACCGTGCGCGACCCCAGCTACTCGGCGAGCATCCCTCACGGTGTTACGGGGGGGCCAACGCCTTGGACACCGAGGACGCCCCGCCACGAGGTAACCGGTACTGGTGCGGCTTCAACGGCATGTTCGCCGCCGCCGGCACCGCTGCGCCTCTGCGGGGGTACGTGGTTGCCAATGCCATGATGGGCAAACGAGATCCGTCAGGCGAACGCCCTGACCACAACGACTGGCGGGACAACACCTACTGCGGTCCTTGGGTGTTCCAGGCCTACGTGCAAGGGGCCAGCCCTGTGTCCACCAACCTCTACCCGAGGGGCGTGCGCACCACATTGACGCTTCAGGGTTGGCAGTCCATCTGGCGCCAAGACGCCGGCAGCCGCCAGCTGGCCGGCGGCTGTTAGCGCCCGCTCGTATCTATGGGCCCCGTCCACAGCTCTTTCCTCGTGCCCACCACGAAGCACGGCAAGCCACGGAGCCCAAGGTGAAGACTTATGTGATCAACCTGGCCCGCTCCGTCGAGCGCCGGGCTCACATGGTGGCGCAGATGGCTGGCTCAGGGCTGGACTACGAGTGGGTCGATGCCGTAGACGGCCGCAACCTGGACCTGGGGGACCCGCTCCTTTTCGCTCCGGGCCTCGCCTCCAGGCAGGGTTTCCGTCCGGGGGCGGCGGGGTGCGGTCTCAGTCACATAAGTGCCTACGACAGGATTGTGGAGCGCAACGAGCCGGTGGCCCTGGTTTTAGAAGACGACGTCGAGCTCCCGGACGACATCGCCGCGCTCAGTTGCGCGACAGCTGCACGCATGCGAGCCGGCGAGGTCGTGCTGCTCAACTTCCACTTCCCCGGAGTGCTGGCTCTGACCCAGGAGGGAGCAGAGCAGTTGCCCGGCGGGCGCTGGGTCGCCGCACCCCTGTGCACCGAAGGGCTTACCAGCTTGGGGGCGTACCTCATCACCAAAGAGGCGTGCGAACGCATGAGGAAGTGCATGCTGCCCATGCGGGACTTCCCGGACAATTGGGGGCGCCTGTGCCAAGAGGGGGCCTTCGCCCTGCTGCGCTGCGTCGCACCCATGCCGGTCAGCAACAGCGCTCAGTTCCGCACGACCATCGACTGCTACCCGCCGGGGAGCTTCCAACTGCGCGTGCGCGAGGCCATCGCAGGATCGAGGGCGCCGGTCCTGCACGACTTGCTGGTGCGCCGGCGCCGGCGGGAGTTTGAGAGGCGTGGCTGGGCGCCGCCGACCGCACTCGTGGATGCGCCGACCGGCTCCGACGACGGCGGGGACCGGGCCTCTGGCCCGAACTCCTCACAATCGGTCGTCTCCAGCCGAACGAACTCCAACCCCGCAACCTAGCGGCTGTCCAACAGGTAGCCCGTCGTGGCACCCTGGGCGCCGTCGCAGGCCCTGACGGGCGCCGCTTAACTCTCTGCCGAGTTAATTCTGCTTAACCGCAGAGGCCCCCCCGTCGATAGGGATTGCATAAGGCAAAGGGCGCCTCCAAAGCGTCCACGGGATTCGCTGAGCACTTAACGTGGTCAGCTCCCGGCCTGCTCAGGGCTAGTCCCCGAAGTCGGCGAAGCCGCGGCTCATGCGCGCTCGCAACGCGGTCGAGACATTCCCGAGACGTGACAAACCACCCGTCCAGACGCGACCGAGCGCGGCAGTTTATTTACGCCGTCAGAAGGGAATTCCGAGTGCCGTTGCCACCGAAGAGCCTTTCACCAGGGGTGCGGGCCCGGCGGGCGGCGCTTGTGGCGATGTTCGCGGTGGCGTCCTCGTTGTCTGGCATTGTTGTCTCGAGCAGCGGTGCGAGCACGAAGCCTGGGCTGAGCGCGACAGCCTCGGGGTACTGGGTCCTCGGGAACGCAGGCAATGTCGAGGGGTACGGCAGCCCCACCTACGGTGTGTCGACGGGGAGCGGTCTCGGCCACGTGGTGGCAATGGCAGCCTCCCCGGACGGCGCGGGGTACTGGCTCGCCACCTCCTCCGGGCGGGTCTACCCGTTTGGCGATGCCCGTTCCTATGGTTGGGTCAGGTCCAAGCATCTTTCCTCACCAGTTGTCGGGCTAGCGGCGACCTTCGATGGCCAGGGCTACTGGCTCGTGCAACGAGACGGCACAGTGCGCGCTTTCGGTGACGCCCGAGCGCTGGCTGGGCACCGGTTGCCGGCGAGCGGTTTCGTTTCGGTCGCTGGGTACCCAGGTGGCCTTGGCTACTGGGCACTAACCAGGACAGGGGCGGTTTACGCCCGCGGCGACGCCCGCAGCTACGGCGGGGCAACCGGTGTCCATGGCCATGGCGCGTTCGTGGGCCTGGCGGCCAGTCCGAGCGGTGACGGCTACTGGCTTGTCACGGCCAAGGGAACGGTTGTGGCCCGGGGCCATGTCCGCCGCTTTGGCAATGCCGGCCGAGCCGACTGGCCCGTGGTTGGTGTGGCTGCCAGCCCTGATGGCAATGGCTACTGGCTCGCCTCGCGCCGGGGGCAAGTTGTCGCCTTCGGGGACGCGGTGCGTATCGCCGGCCAAACTCGGGGGCCCGTGGCTGCCATCGTGCCCGACGACGGGCTCGGTTTTAGAGCCGGCCCTGCCCAACGCGACGGTACTGGCCAGCCGAGCGGTACTGGCCAGCCGAGCGGTCAGGGACCGGTCACGACGACGACTCCCGTGCCTGGACCTGGCGCGACGACAACGACGGCGGCTCCCAACATCTCCAGCGCCACGCCCCTTGGGGGCAGCGCCTCGGTTGGCGGTGGCAGCCCCTCGTCAGGGGGTGGCGCGACGCAGGCCCCCACAACGACAGCAGTTCCCACGACAACCGCCGCCACCACGACAACAGCAGCCCCCACGACGACAGCAGCTCCCACCA
>DASSZK010000231.1:0-8723 GCA_035702845.1 Acidimicrobiales bacterium | reverse complement strand
AGGGCCACAAGCCCGGCGAGCACGGTGCGGGCACGGTCGTCGAGTACTCCAATGGGGCGGATGGCCCGCTCGAGGCGCTGGCCGTGGATGCCGTGGTGGTAAGTGTGGGCCGGCGGCCCTTCAGCGACAACCTGGTGGCGCCGGGCTGTGGTGTGGAGGTGGACGAACGGGGTTTCGTCAAGGTCGACGAGTACCTCCAGACCAGTGCTGACGGCGTGTGGGCCCTGGGCGACCTGGTCGCCACCCCGGGCCTCGCCCACGTCGGGTTTGCCGAAGCCATCGTGGTAATGGACCAGATCTTGGGCCTGGACGCCGTTCCCATCGACTACGGCAAGGTGCCCTGGTGTGTTTACACCTTCCCCGAGGTCGCTTTCGCCGGCTACTCCGAGGAGGCCGCCAAGGAAGCCGGCTACGAAGTAGTCACCAAGAAGGACCCCTTTGCCGGGAACGGGAGAGCGGCCATCATCGGCGAAACCGAAGGTGTGGTGAAATTGATCGCCGAGAAGATGCCTGACGGGAGCGCCGGGCGGATCCTCGGGGTACACATGGCCGGCCCGTGGGTGACCGAACAGTTGGGCCAGGGCTACCTGGCTGTCAACTGGGAGGCCACAGCCGAGGAAGTAGCGCAGTTCATACAACCCCATCCATCCCTGTCGGAGGTTTTCGGCGAGACAATGCTCGCCCTGGCCGGAAGAGGTCTGCACGTTGGCTGACATAACGATGCCCCAGCTAGGTGAAACGGTCACCGAGGGCACCATCACCAAATGGCACAAGCAGGTCGGTGACAGCGTCGCCGAGGACGAGGTCCTCTTCGAGGTCTCTACCGACAAGGTCGACTCCGAGGTCCCCTCCCCGGTCGCGGGGACGGTCACGGAGATCCTCGTACCTGAGGGCGAGACGGTCCAGGTGGGCGCCAAGCTGGCGGTCATAGGCGACAGTGGCGGCGCGGCCGGAGCAGGTGGCCCTGCCGCGAGCGACAGCGTTCCTCAACCGGATGTCAGCGAACCGGCACCGCCCGAGCAGGCGCGGGCTGTGGCCCCGGAGGAGATGGAGGCCGTCGCCAAGGCCGAGACCGGACCGCTCGGGGTCGGGGGGCAAACCGGTGGTACGCCGGAGACTTCTCCAGGAGCCCGCAGCGGCGCAGCGCCGGGCGCTGGTGGCTCCCAGCGGCCCGTTGGCCGCCCAACCGACCAGCGCCCGCCGTCGGCGCCCGGCAACAGTGGGCCCGGTCAGAGTGGGCCGGGCAAGCTCTTGTCGCCCGTTGTACGCCGGCTTATCGCCGAGAACAACCTGGACCCGGCCCGGATCAGCGGGTCTGGTGCCGGTGGCCGTATAACGCGCGACGACGTCTTGGCCGCAATTTCGGCTCAGGGCAGCAACGGCAACGGCGCCGCCCCGGCTGCCGGCGCGCTGGCGTCGCCGGCTGCAGCCGCCGCGCCGGCCTATTCCCAGGCGGCAAGCGTCACGCCGTCCACGCCGGCTCCCCAACCGGGCGAGCGCGACCGGGTGGTGCCGTTCACCAACATCCGCCGGCGCACTGCCGAGCACATGGTCCGCTCGAAGCAAACCTCCGCCCACACGATGGTGGCCGTCGAAGTCGATTACTCCGCCGTGGAAAAGGTGCGTAACGCAGAGAAGTCGAGTTTCAAGGCGCGCGAGGGTTTCAGCCTCACGTACCTGCCTTTCATCTCGCGGGCCGTCGTCGACGCCCTGGCCGAGTTCCCGTACCTGAACAGCTCGGTTGGAGAAGACCAGCTGATCGTCCACTCGGAGGTCAACCTCGGCATAGCTGTAGACCTCGACTTCGAGGGCCTCCTCGTGCCGGTCGTGCACCGTGCCGAGGAAAAGCGCCTGGTCGCATTAGCCCGCGACATCTCGGGCCTGGCGTCGCGGGCGCGCGGCAAGCGCCTGACCATGGACGACATATCCGGTGGCACATTTACCCTCACCAATGCCGGCGGGTTCGGCACGTTCATAACAGTGCCTGTAATAAACCAGCCGCAGGTCGCCATACTTTCGACCGATGGGGTAAAGAAGCGCCCCACGGTCGTTACATTGCCGGACGGTTCAGACTCGATCGCCATCCACCCATTGGGCAACCTGGTCATGTCTTGGGACCACCGAGCCGTTGACGGTGCCTACGCGGCGGCGTTCATGGCCAAGGTGCGCGACATCCTGGAAACCCGCGACTGGGCTGCAGAGCTGTAGTCGGTTGTCTTTCCGGCTGGCTCCCGGTCGCGCCCTTCGGCTGCGCTGGTTGGGCGAGCGCGTCGCTTACCGGGACGCGCACGCCCTGCAGCGTGCTCTGTGGTCTGCCGGGCCAGAGGCGGATGACTGGTTGCTGTTGCTCGAGCACCCTCACATTTACACGGCCGGTGTCCGGTCCAAGGCTGAGCACATGCTGGTCGACCCGGCCAGTGTCGGTGCCGAGCTTTTGCCGGTCGACCGTGGGGGCGACATCACCTACCACGGCCCAGGCCAGCTGGTGGGCTACCCCGTCCTTTCCGTGCCGAGCGGGCCCGGGGCGACCCCGGCCTTCGTGCACGAGGTCGAACAACTCGTAATAGATGTATTGGAGGACTTGGGCGTGGCCGGCGCGAGCCGCCTGCCCGAGTACCCCGGCGTATGGCTTGGGGTGGACGGGCCCAACCCCCGCAAAATATGTGCGATCGGGGCTAGGCACAGCCGGCAGCGCACGATGCACGGGTTCGCTCTCAACGTGGTCCCCGACCTATCGATGTTCGACCACATCGTCCCCTGCGGCATCACTGGCAAGGGGGTTACATCCATGGCGGCCGAGGGGGCCAACGTGGCAATGGTCGATGTCGTGGATGCGTTTTTCAGGGTCGCGTCGTCGAGGTGGGGGCAAGGGAGGCCCGTTGACTGCCAGCCTCTGGCGGGGAGTGCCTCGGTGCCGGCGCTCCAACAGCCACCGGTCGACCTGTCTTCCCAGGCCAGCAAGACCGGCCAACCGGTGCGCCTACTCGGACGCTTGGCCGCCGCCGGGGTGGATGCAGGCGCGGCGTTGCCGGTGCGCACGCACAAGCCTTCTTGGTTGAGGGCCGGCGCGCAGATGGGAGCCGAGTACCGGTCGCTGCATAAGACCGTCCGCGACCTGAGCCTGGCTACGGTTTGCCAGGAGGCCGGGTGCCCGAACATATTCGAGTGCTGGGCGGACGGTACTGCGACTTTCATGATAAATGGCGACCGCTGCACGCGGGCTTGCGGTTTTTGCCAGGTTGATACTTCCAAACCGCTACCCCTGGACCCCGACGAGCCCCGCCACGTCGCAGAGGCCGTGGGCAGGCTGGGCCTCGCTCACGCCGTTATAACCTGCGTCGCTCGCGATGACTTGGCTGACGGCGGTGCTTCGGCGTTCGCAGCCACGATCGAGGCCATCCGCCAGCGCTGCCCGTCCACGGCAGTAGAGGTGCTGATCTCCGATTGCAAGGGTGACCCCTCTTCCCTCGGCACCATCTTCGAACGTCGCCCCGATGTCCTCAACCACAATGTCGAGACGGTCCCCCGCCTGCAAAGAGCGGTGCGCCCGCAGGCGTCGTACGCCCGCAGCCTCGCCGTGCTTGCCCGGGCTGTGGCTGCCGGGCTTGTTGCCAAGTCGGGTTTGATGGTTGGTTTAGGTGAGACTGAGGATGAGGTGTACGGAGTGTTCGCCGATTTGGCCGCTATTGGCGTCAGCATCGTGACTGTCGGCCAGTACCTGCGTCCAAGCGCCTCGCACCTGCCCGTCACTCGCTGGTACACGCCGGCGGAGTTCCAACGGATCGCCGAAATGGGCCGCAAGTTGGGCCTTGCCAAAGTGGTGGCGTCTCCGTTGACTCGTTCGAGCTACCACGCGAGGCAAGCAGCCGGTACGCTGGCCCGGGCCGTGGACGCAGTGTGACGAGCGACCGCTTCGCGGCTGCAGTTTTCGGTACCCGCCTGGAGCGCGTCAGGGCTTCCATGGTCGAAAAGGGCATCGAGGCTCTGTTTTTGTCGCTCGGGGCGGACTTGCCATGGCTTACCGGGTACGAAGCCATGCCCTTGGAGCGCCTTACCATGCTCGTCGTGCCGGCGGAGGGAGAGGTCCCTACGTTGGTCGTCCCCGCCCTGGAGGCACCTCGGGTCGTTGAGCGCCCTGAGATTTTCCGGTTGAGGCCCTGGGCTGAGACAGAGGACCCGGTAGGGATCGTCGCTTCGTTGGCCGGCGATGCACACCACCTGGCGATCAGTGACCGGGCGTGGGCCACGTTCGTCGTCCGGCTGCAATCTTTGTTGCCCGGGCGCAGATGGGCGTTGTCGTCGTCCGTGTGCTCAGCGCTTCGTGCAGTCAAGGACCCAGCCGAGGCCGAAGCCCTGGCCAAGGCGGGCGCCAGCGCCGACCGAGTGGCGGAGGCGCTCCTCGGGGGCGATATCGCCCTGGTGGGCCGCACCGAACGGGAGGTTTCGGCGGAAATCTCGAGGCGCCTGCTTGAAGAGGGCCACGACCGCGTCAACTTCGCCATCGTCGCCTCCGGGCCTAATGCAGCCAGCCCGCACCACGAGCCCTCTGATCGCATAATCGAGCGAGGCGAGCCGGTCGTTTGCGACTTCGGGGGGGTTCTTGACGGTTATTGCTCGGACACCACCCGCACTGTTTTCACAGGGGAGCCTCCCGCGTCACTGCGCCGTATCTATGAAACCGTGCTTGCTGCGCAGCAAGCGGGCGTTGCCGCCGCCGCCGTGGGGACGCCTTGCCAAGAGGTCGACCGCGCCAGCCGTCGTGTCATCGAAGATGCCGGTTACGGCCAGTACTTCGTCCACCGCACAGGGCATGGCATAGGCCGGGAAGAGCATGAGGATCCCTACATGGTGGAAGGCAATGCCGACTGCATCGTCGCCGGCCATGCTTTCTCGGTGGAGCCGGGTATATACGTGCCCGGTCAATACGGGGTGCGCATAGAGGACATCGTGTTGGCGACCGCGCAGGGCCCGCGCTCGCTAAACGTCTCCAACCATTCGTTGGCAGTGATCGGCTAAGAGCCCGTATGCAGGGCTTGTGGTTTGGTGACTACGTTGGTGACGGTTGCGGCAATGGTTATCCCGAGGCGGTCCAGGACCTGTGAGGCTCCGAGGGCAAGCGATGCCGCGCAAGAGCTGGTGTTGGCCATAGGACCGCACTTTTCCCGCCCTGTGCGACCCCTGCACTTGCCCTAACCAAGGCCATCCGTTCCTGAGGAGGCCCGAGGCTGGTACTCAGCTCGCTTTCAGGTGGCGCGCCGAACATCGACGTGTGACTTTGCTTGCGCCGGCGGGCGCCCCAACCGGCTCGGAGCTATCGCCGGGCCCACAGCCGCGCCGACGCTACATGCGTGTTAGCCAAGGCCGGCGGGAGGGGCTCGTTGCCTTCTTTGTCGCAATGGGGGCCGCCGGGGTGCTCTACATGTGGTGGCACGACACGACCCCGGCGAGCGTGCACGGTGTAGGTCCCTGGACTACGGCGGCGGGGCGCGTGACCGGACTACTCGGGACTTACCTCGTCGTCGTGGAAGTCCTGCTCATGGGAAGGGTGACTTGGCTCGACCGGCTCATAGGCATGGACCGGTTGGCTGTGTGGCACCGGCGCAACGGTGAGTACTCGATCTCCCTTTTAGTGGCGCACGCCGTCCTCACTATCTGGGGTTACGGCCTCACTGCTCACGTGAGCCTGGTGCACGAGGCTAAAAGTGTCGTCCTCACCTACACCGACATGCTTGCGGCCACGGTAGGCCTTGCCTTATTGGTGCTGGTGGGCGTGCTTTCAGGACGCGCCGTGCGCCGCCACGTCAAGTACCACACGTGGTACTTCCTGCATTTGTACACCTATATTGCGCTGGCGCTGTCCTTTGCTCATCAGTTCGCCACCGGGCTTGATTTCGCCACACACCCTCTCAACAGGGTGATATGGGCGGTGATGTACGGATTGGTAGCCGCGTTGGTGCTCTTGTACCGCGTGGTGAAGCCGGTGGTCGCCATGGCGCGTCACCGTTTCGTGGTCGTGGGCACCGTCAGCGAGGGACCGGGCCTCACCTCCGTGTACGTGTCAGGAAGACGCATGGACGACATGGACGTAGACGCCGGCCAGTTCTTCCTGTGGCGCTTCCTCACCCGGGATGGCTGGTGGCAGGCTCATCCCTACAGCCTCTCGGCCGCGCCCAACGGCAAGTGGTTGCGCCTGACGGCGAAAGCTCTCGGCGACCATAGTTCCCAGCTGGCGGCGCTGAAGCCCGGCACCCGGGTGATGGCGGAAGGCCCGTATGGAGCCTTCACCCATCACCGTCGGCGCACCCGCACGGCGGTGCTGATCGGAGCCGGGGTGGGGATCACTCCGCTCAGGGCGCTCTTGGAGTCGGTGCCGGCGGCTCCTGGTGACGTGACGTTGGTCTACCGGGCTACCAGCGAGGCTGACCTGGCGCTGCGTGCCGAGATCGACCAGATAGCGGCCAGGCGCCGCGCCCGGGTGTACTACCTGGTTGGTAAACGAGAGAATAATCCTGGTTACCTGACGCCGGGCCACCTAAGAGCAATGGTCAGGGACATTGCTCATCGCGACGTGTTCGTTTGCGGGCCTCCTGGTTTCACTGAGGTGGTAACCCGCTCGCTTCGCAGCGCAGGCGTGCCGAAGGCGCACATCCATACAGAGTCGTTCGAGTTTTAGCAGGAGAGCCGAGAATTGCGTAGAGCCATAGTCGCCACCGCCGGTACCGTTGCCGGTTTGGCTGCCCTGCTTAGTTACAAGTCTTCCGGTGGGGGCCAGCTCCAGCAGGTCTCGGTCGTTCCAGCCGGGCAGGCTTCGGGACAAGTGGCCCCGCCGTCCACCACGGTCCCCGGGCCCAGAACAGTGCCGCCGAGCGCCACGACAACCCAGGCGGCCGCAACCGCACCAACCACCACGGTTCAGCCCGAGACGGCTCCGAAGCCGACGACGACAGCCAAGCCGGCGACTACTGTGCTGTCCACCACAACGTCGAAGCCGACCACGACCGTGCCGAGTACAACAACAGTGCCGAGTACAACAACAGTGCCGAGTACCACGACCAGCACCGCTTCGGTGACCGTGGCGAAAAGTTACACCGGCCAGGATGTGCAGTATTTCTATGGCGACATACAGGTCGCTATAACGGTCAAGGCCAAGCGGGTAGTCCAGATCTCTGTCCCCCGCAACGGGGCAATGGACGGCCGGTCCCAGATGATCAATTCCTACGCGGTGCCGATCTTGCAAAAGGAGGCGCTCGCTGCTCAGAGCCTGAACTTCGACGTCGTCTCTGGCGCGACTTTTACAAGCGACGCCTTCGCCCAGTCGTTGCAGTCGGCTCTCCAGGAAGCCGGCCTGTGAACGGAGCCCCGATCCGGCGAGCCTCGCTCGTGTGCCGTTGACGAAAGGGGAGGCTCGGCTGAGCCACGTCTACCGGCAAGCGGTGATGGGAACTGTCGTGACCTACGACGTGCGCACCGAGGCCGCAGGGCCAGACGTCGCGGACGCTGTGCAAGCCGCCATGAGGTGGCTTGAGTGGGTGGACGACACTTTCAGCACCTACAAGCCCTCGAGCGAGGTTTGTCGATGGGACAGGGGCGAACTTCGTACGGAGGACTGCTCGGATGACATGCGCCACATCATTGCGCTCTGCCACAGCTTGTCTCAGTTCACCGACGGGTATTTTGACGCCTGGGCCGGCGGGTCGTTCGACCCCAGCGGCGTCGTCAAGGGTTGGTCGATAGATCGAGCCTCTCGGATGCTGGTGGGTGCCGGCTTCGAGGACCACCTCATTGACGCCGGGGGGGATGTCTGCCTCAGCGGGGCACCTGGTGCCGGCGAGCCTTGGACTGTGGCCGTACGCCATCCGCTCGAGCTGGATGCGTACTGTGCCGTCCTCCGGCTTAGCGGCGGGTCTGTCGCGACATCGGGGACCTACGAGAGGGGTCTTCACGTGCTGGACCCGCATACGGGGAAGCCGGCACAGGCGCTCGTCTCGGCGACGGTTGTGGGCCCTGACCTAACCCTGGCGGACGCGTATGCGACCGCTGCCCTTGCCATGGGCGTCAAGGCGCCAGCCTGGCTGGTCGACCTGTCCGGTTACGAATCAATGGTCGTGGGCCCTGATGGGAGAGGTTGGGTTTCACCCGGCTTTGCCGCCTTATCCATTCCCTTGGGAGGGGATTGAACCTGGCCCTCGGGTAGGGACCGGCCCTGGCTAGCCCTAGCGGTCGAGCAGGGCTGCTACCCGTTGGCGGCTGAGGCCGAACAGTCGCCCTATCTTCTCCATCGACAGGCCTTCCTCGTGGAGCGCCTTGGCCTCGGCTCGCTGGAAGCGTGAGAACGCCTCCAGGAAGTGCGCACTGGCCTCGCGCAGTGTCTCCACGATGAGGGGCTGGTCCTCTGCGGAAACGATCTCGGCGAGGGGCCGGCCACTGTCGACTTGGCGGCGGAGGCGCTCGGCACGCCGAGAAACGTCCTTACGTCGCTGAGCGACCTCGTCCAGCGCTTCCAGCAGGTCGTCCAGCGCGGCAGCGAACGCCGCGTGTGTACCTTGATCGGCCGCCATGGTTTTCATAGTACCGGGGGTGCTTGCGGGGACGCAAGGGGCCTTGCGGCACGTGGGGTTGCCGCAAGGCCCCCTGCGTCACTCGGGGTGCGGCTGTGGCAACAACCGGGGTTCGGCGCGCGGCGATCTGTCTAAGAGCAAAAACCCGCGATAGGCCGTGCCTTC
>DASSZK010000097.1:0-3349 GCA_035702845.1 Acidimicrobiales bacterium | reverse complement strand
CACGTTGACAGTTATATTCCGCGCGCCCACCTCTCGGGCCAGGCTCCGGGCGAAGCCGACGAGCGCCGCCTTGGACGAGGCATAGTTAACCTGGCCGGCTGCCCCGGAGAAGGCGACTACAGACGAAACCACAATTATCCGGCCCCGCCTGGCTCGCAGCATCTTCGGCAACGCCCGCTTGACGACGCGGAACGTGCCCGTCAGGTTTGTGTCGAGGACGCCGGCAAAGGAGCTCTCGTCCATCTGCAGGAGCAACTTGTCGTCCGTGGCGCCGGCGTTGGCAACGAGCACCTCGATGGGGCCGAGTTCTTCTTCTACCTGGCCTACCGCTTGGTCTACCGCCGCTGCGTCCCGCACGTCACAGGACACGTTGAGCATGCCCTCGACCTTGGAGCTGCGCACCGTGACGGCGACTCGGTCGCCGCCGGCGGCGAACCGGGCGGCAACGGCATGGCCGATGCCGCGGTTGCCCCCCGTGACGAGCACGACCCTGCCCTGGTCGCTTGCCTGCCCTGCTGTCGAAGTTGCGGGGCCGGTCCCCGAAGTTGGTTCGCTCATGCGCCTATGGCGTGGTAGCCGCCATCCACGTGGATTATCTCTGCCGTAGTGGCCGGGAAGAGATCCGAGAGCAGCGCAATGCAGGCCTTCGCTGCAGGCACGGTGTCAGTCATGTCCCAGCCGAGCGGGGCCCGGGCCGTCCATGCCCCCTCGAAGCGCTCGATCCCGGGGATGGCCTTGGCGGCCACAGTGCGCAACGGACCGGCAGCGACGAGGTTGACCCTGATCCGGTGAGATCCGAGGTCGCGGGCGAGGTACCGGGCGGTGGACTCAAGGGCGGCCTTGCACACGCCCATCCAGTCATAGCCCGGCCATGCCACTGTGGCGTCAAAATCAAGGCCGACCACCGAGGCGCCGCCAGCGGCCTGCATGAGGCCGAGGAACCCCGTGGCCAGGTATTTGAGGGAGTAGGCGCTGATCTCGAGTGCCACCTTTACGTCGTCCCACGGCGCCTCGAGGAACTTGCCCCCCAGGCAGGACTGGGGCGCGAAGCCGATCGAGTGGACCAGGCCGTCGAGCGCTCCCCAGCGCCGGGCAAGGTCGTCGCGCACCTGCTCGACATGCCCAGGCACGGTCACGTCCAGCTCCAGGACATCTGGGGGCGATGGGAGGTACTTGGCGACGCGCTTGGTCAGCGACAAACCTCTACCCGCGCCGGTAAGGACGATATCCGCCCCTTCTTTCTGCGCCAGCTCGGCTATGCGGTAAGCGATGGAGTCGTCGGTGAGGACACCGGTGACCAGGATCCTCTTGCCTTCGAGCAGTGCCATGGGCGCCAACGTTACACGCACCCCTCTCTCGGCTAGCCTCTCCAGCGATGGAAGGCACGAAGATGGGCCGAGACGAGGCATTCGCCACGTTCCAGAGCTGCGTTGCCGAGGTGCTCGACATAGACCCGGCGCAAGTCACGCCCGAGGCTCGTTGGTCTGAGGACCTCGATGCAGACAGCCTGGCGGTGGTCGAGATAACCCTGGCGCTGAACGACGCGTTCTCTATCCGCCTCCCAGAAGTTGACCCTTCCAACTTCACGACGGTCGGCCAGGCCTTCGACATCGTCGCCAAGCTCGTCGGCGTCGACTGATCGCCGGCGCCGGCCAAAGGCCGGCTTTGCCAGAGCCAAGGGCGCCCGGCCCCTACAAGGTGACTGGGCCGCCCGCCGTATGTGCCGCGGGTTGTGGCTCAGGCAGGCTCTACTGCCCCCTTGGACGCCGTGTAGCGCGCCCGAGCGTCCACCACTATCTGCTCGGCGACCTCGCGGGGTCGCCAGCCACCAGGAGTCGTGCCCTTACCGGGTTCGAGGGACTTATATATGGCAAAGAAGTGGGCGATCTCGTCAAGGACGTGGGCGGGCACGTCCTCTAGCTCCTGGAACCCGGCCTGGCGCGGGTCACTGGCGGTTACACAAAGCAGCTTGGCGTCCTCGCCGTTCTCGTCCCTGGTGAGGAAGACGCCTATGGGCCGGGCGCGGACGTGGCAGCCCGGGAACGTGGGCTCTTCGAGGAAGACGAGCGCGTCCAAAGGGTCGCCGTCGCCGGCGATGGTCCCCGGTATGAAGCCGTAGTCCTCGGGGTAGCGGGTGGCCGTGAACAGCATCCGGTCAAGCCATATGTGGCCCGTCTCGTGGTCAGCCTCGTACTTGTTGCGGGTTCCCTTGGGGATCTCGACTACGACTTCTACGTCCATGGGGCCCCATGCTAAGGGCTGGTACGGCTGGCCACATATGGAGTGCCCGAGGGCATACCGCCACAAGAAATAACGGTCACAGGCCCCATGGCATCATCCAGTTGGTGACCCACCCACATATCTGTGCCAGTTGCGGGCAGCCTGCACATGTGCCGGCGCTTGGGCTGCCCACGATTGCACCCGGTGAGCCACCCTCTAGCGACGCCCAATGCCGCAACGCCCAATGCCGCAACGCCCAATGCCGCAACGCCTGGTGTGCCGCGTCAGGGCGGCCGCTCCAGAGCGTCTACTGGACAGGTGAGTACGACGGAGCATTGCGCCGGGCTGTCGTGGCTTACAAGTACGCAGGCGATATGCGTTGGGCTCGCACTTTCGGCTCGCTCCTGCTGAGTTTTTTGCAAGATAACCAGACGTGGTTCGACGAGTTTGGTGTCGTGTGCCCCGTTCCCGCCTATTGCGGGCCCGGGCGCCGTCGCAGCTTCGCCCACATGGACCTGGTGGCTGCTGAGCTGTCGTCGCAGTCGCGGGGCCAATGGCCCATGGAGCCATTGGTGCGCAAGGTGGTGGAGACGCCGGCGATGTGCCTTCGGCCCCAGCTGGAGCGCCGGCGCCTCGCCTACTCCGCTATGAGGGCGTCGCTGCGCGCTGACCCAGTCGCCTGTGCCGGCCGGCGCGTGGTCCTCGTGGACGACGTGTGCGTCTCGGGCCAAACGATGTTGAGCGTGGCGGCGGCTCTGCGCGCCGGCGGAGCTGCGGAGGTAGTCGGCCTTGTCCTGGCTCGAGCCCGGTGGCGAGATAGCCCGGTGGCGAGATAGCCCTGTGCCGAGATAGCCCGGTGCGCAGACGTCGTAGCACCTGTGGCCACGCCGCGATGGGCCCCCGTCTCGATGGGCCCTGTGTCTTCGATAGCTAGTGTTTGCGCGTGATGGCACAGCTTGTCGAGCTCGTAGTGAGCGAAGTACGCGCAGCCGTGCCATTGCGGGCCGGACAAGAGGCGGGGATGGTCGTGCTGTCTGAGGTCGACGAGCCTTTCCGTTCCCTGCAGATATACATAGGCCAGCCTGAAGCGCGAGCTATCCAGGCCGGCCTCCGGGGAGACAAGCCCCCC
>DASSZK010000256.1:0-12972 GCA_035702845.1 Acidimicrobiales bacterium | reverse complement strand
CGAGCCACTTGTCGAGGCCGAACGCCGACAGTTTGACCACGGCGTTGGGGGCGATGTTGCCGGTGAGCACCGAAAGGTGGAAACGGGCGTCGGCGGCCAGGCTCTGGAGCAGGTTGGCAACGCCGGGCAGGGCCTGGCCATGCTCGGCCAGTTCGTGTGCCGCAGCCGCCAATTTGAGCTCGAGCTCGGCCAGTACAGCGGGCAGGTGCGAGGGGTCGTGGCCCAGTAGTTCCAGGTACTCGCGCACGATCTGGGGATCCGTCTTGCCGCTCATCGTCACCCGTTCCACGGGCGCAGCGCCCAAGACCGCTTCGACAGCGCGGTCAAAGACGGCTCCGGCGACGGGCCCGGCGCGTACGAGCGTTCCGTCGATGTCGAACAGGACGAGGCGTCGGGCAGGCACACGAAGACCCTACCGAGCCGGCACGCGCGCAAAGAGCGCCCGTCGGCAGGCGCGCTCGACTTTGCCCATTGGCACCCCCCGGGTGAAAGACTGCGTCTCATGCAGATCGAGCCTGTTCGAATCACAGCGACACCCGAGTGGAAGGCCCTCACGGACCACTTCGCCAAGGTCCGCGAGATGCACCTGCGGGACCTGTTCGCCGAGGACCCCCATCGCGCCCAGTCGATGACCGTCGAGGCTGCTGACCTCGTGCTGGACTATTCGAAGAACCGCCTCACTGCCGAGACCATCTCGCTGCTGGTGGCAGTGGCCGAAAAGGCGGGGCTGCGCAGGAGGACCGAGCAGATGTTCTCCGGCGAGCACATAAACGTGACTGAGGACAGGGCCGTGCTGCACACCGCCCTTCGCGCTCCCAAGACGGCGCACATTGAAGAGGGTGGCCACGACGTCGTCCCCGACGTGCACGCCGTGCTCGAAAAGATGGCGAGCTTTGCCGACGATGTGCGCTCGGGGAAGTGGCGGGGCTTTACCGGTAAGCAGATAAAACGCGTTATAAACATCGGCATCGGTGGGTCCGACCTGGGGCCGGCCATGGCCTACGAGGCCCTGCTGCCCTACTCCGAGCGGGCCCTGCACCTGAGCTTCGTGTCGAACGTCGACGGCTCAGATATTTGGGAGGCAACCGCGCACGCGGATCCGGAGGAGACCCTTTTCATAGTCTCTTCAAAGACTTTTACGACCCTGGAGACCATCGGCAACGCCAAGACGGCACGGGAGTGGCTGCTTTCCAGCCTCGGGAACCCCGACGCCGTTCGCAGCCATTTCGTCGCTGTGTCGACGAACGCGAAAGAAGTGGCGGCGTTCGGTATCGACACTGCCAATATGTTCGGTTTCTGGGACTGGGTAGGGGGCCGCTACTCCTACGACTCGGCCATAGGGCTGTCGCTGATGATCGCGGTCGGGCCCCAGATGTTCCGGGACATGCTGGCCGGGTTCCGGGCTATGGACGAGCACTTCTCGAGCGCGCCCTACGAGTCCAATATCCCAGCGCTGCTCGGCCTGATCGGGGTCTGGTACAACGACCTGTTCGGCGCCGAGACCCAAGCGGTGCTGCCCTACAACCATTACCTGGCTAAGTTCCCCGCGTACCTCCAGCAGCTGGACATGGAAAGCAACGGCAAGAGCGTGACCCTGGACGGCCAGAGCGTCGACCTGGCGACCGGGCCGATCGTGTGGGGTACGCCGGGTACCAACGGCCAGCACGCTTATTACCAGTTGCTGCACCAGGGGACGCGCTTGGTGCCGGCGGACTTTATTGGTTTCCTGCGGCCGGCGCACCGGGTGGGGGACCACCACGACCTGTTGATGGCTAATTTCTTTGCCCAGACCGAGGCTTTGGCCTTCGGCAAGACCGCCGAGCAGGCGCGTGCCGAAGGCATCGCCGAACGCTTGGTCGCGCACCGGACATTCCCCGGGAACCGCCCGACCAACACGATCCTGGCACCCGAGCTGTCGCCGCGGGTCCTGGGCGAGCTGGTGGCTGCTTACGAGCACAAGGTCTTCACTCAAGGCGTCATTTGGGGGATAAACAGCTTCGACCAATGGGGCGTGGAGCTCGGCAAGTCGCTGGCGCTGCGCATCGTCCCGGAGCTGACCGCAGAGGCGGCGCCCGCGCTGGCCCACGACAGCTCGACCAACGCCCTTATCACCCGCTACCGGGCGGGCCGCCGCCCGTGAGCCGGGACATGCAAGCGGGGACCGGGGCTGTATGAGCCGTTTCAAGGCGGCCGAAGCAGCGCAGATGCTCGGTGTCAGCCCCGACACGGTCCGGCGCTGGGCCGAAAGCGGGCGCTTGCCAGCCAGCAGGGACTCGGCCGGGCGCTGGGTCATGGAGGGCGAAGACCTCGCCACCCTGGCCCGTGAACTGGGAAAGTCCCTGGCTACCGATGTGGGTCACACGGCCGCCCACTCGGCCCGCAACCGCTTCCCGGGTATCGTCACCAAGGTCACCCGCGACGGCGTAATGGCCCAGGTCGAGATGCAGGCCGGCCCCTACCGCCTGGTCTCGCTGATGAGCCGGGAGGCAGCGGACGAGCTGGGCCTGGAGCCGGGGGTGAGCGCAGTCGCCTCCGTAAAGGCCACCAACGTCACGGTCGAGCTACCGGCACCGCCCCGGCTGGCCACACCATGACGTCGTCCGGGGCAACAGACAGCTCGACCACCTCGCCGACGGCCGGGGGCGCCCGGTGCGCGGCTGGCACGCTCAGCTGAGGCCCACTGCCGTCGCCTAGGCCCACCGTGACCTCGTAGGAGTAGCCGAGGTCCACCACGTCCAACACCCGTCCCTGGATGGTGCCAGGGGCTGCGTGGCCGGCTCCTGCGCCTGTTGCCATCTGGAGGAGCTCGGGACGGGCACACCAGATGAGTGCGGCCCCGGGAGCGACGCCGTGGCGGGCGGTGGCCAGTACCTGGCCCGGGCATGCGAGCACGGCGGCCGGCCCGGCAGCGGTCCCGGCAACGAGGTTGCGCGCACCGGTTAGCGCGGCTACGTCCGGCGAGCTCGGGCTACGGGCGACATCGCCGACCGCCCCGGCTTGGAGCACCCGGCCCTGCGACAGCACAACCACCTCGTCGGCGAGCAGGGCTGCCTCGCGGAAGTCGTGGGTGACGAGCACGGTTGAAAGGTCGCCGTCAACCTGCAAGCGCCTCAGCTGCTCCACGAGCGCCGCGCGCACCGGTGCGTCCAGGCCGGTGAACGGCTCGTCCAGGAGCACCACACGGGGCTCGCTTGAGAGCGCACGGCCAATGGCCACCCGCTGGGCCTGCCCACCGGAGAGCTGGCCAGGGAGGCGGTGGTGGAGCTCCGGGATGCCTAGGAGCGCCGCCCATTGCTCTGCGAGACGGGGGACGGCGCGGGGCCCCAGGGTCATGTTGGCCCAGGCGCTCAGGTGGGGGAGCAGGTTTGCGCCCTGGGGTACGTAGCCGGCGGAGCGTCTTTCGGCCGGGAGGCCACTGACCTCGTCGTCTCCGAACCACACCCGTCCCGGGGCCAGACCCCCAAGGGCGCGCAGCGTCAACGACTTGCCTGCTCCTGAGGGCCCCAGGATGGCCAATCGGTGGGTGCTCGCCCGGTAGGCAACATTGAGCGTGAAGGTGCCGGCGCGATCGTGGATGTCGAAGGCCACGGGCACGGGGCGTGCCCGTAGGGTCACCGGGGCTGTTGCAGGCTGGGGTGGGCCGGGCGCCCATGCGCCAGGGCGGGGGCGGCGCAGGTGTGGGGCCCGGCTGGCCGCCACGACTATGGCGGCCAGAGCCAGAGCGAGCAGGGCGGGTGCCTGCGTGGCCGGCAACCCCGTAGCCGAGAACTGCACGTAGGTGAAAACGGGCAGCGAGTAGGGGTGGTAGGCGAGCATTACCGTGGCCCCGTACTCGCCAAAGGCCCGCAGCCAGGTGAGCACCAGCCCGGCGCGTATCCCGCCCGAGGCAAGGGGCACCGCGACCCGGTAAAAGCGGGCCAGGGCTCCCATACCTGCGGTGGCTGCAATGTCCTCGAAGTTCGGGTTGACCGCCCGGAACGCAGAGCGTGCGGCGACCACCAGGAAGGGCGCTGCCACGAAGCACTGGGCCAGGACTATTCCGGCCAGCGACTCTGTGAACCAGCCACCCGTCAGACGCCCGAGCCAAGTCCCCGGCCCGACCACATAGAGAAGCACGACGCCGCTCATCAATGGGGGCAGAGCGAGCGGCAACTGCACGGCGAGGGCGGCGATGCCCCCCAGGCGGCCCCGGCTCCGGGCCAGCAGGTAGGCCAGGGGGACGCCGAGCACGGCGACGATCCCCGCGGAGATAGTGGCCGCCTCGGCCGAGGTCGCTACGGCACCCCACAGACCGGGAGAGGAGAAGCCCTGGCCGGGGGCCCCTGCGCTGCGGACCAGGAAGACGGCTACCGGCACCGCCAGGTACGCGAGCAGCAACCCGGAGAGCCACAGGATGTTCGGCCGCCCTTTGGCCCGGCCGGCCATGGGAGCGGGCGAGCCCGAGCGGCGCCCACCCATGCCCGCTTGCGCGTCGGCGACAGCGCTAGCCGGCGCTGCCAAGCCCGTCTCGGGCCAGTGTGGCCCGGGTGCCGGGCTCGGTGAGGAACCGTACGAACGCCCGTGCACCGTTGCGGTGCAGGGCTCTGTTCACGACGGCATAGGTGTACGTGGCGGCGAAGCGGTACCCCGTCAGCGGCACCGAAGGTAAGTGGGCAGCGACCACTTCCACCTGGTAGAAGAACCCTGCATCGAGCTGGCCTGCTTGCAGGCGCCCGACTAGGGACTCCTCGGGGAACACATCCGAGGCCGTCTCCGCCAGCGACTTGAGCGCCGGCAGGTGGTGTTGTGCGGCGGCTTCGTCCAAGACCTTCTGCGCCAGGACGCCTTTGGGGTCTACCGCCGGGTCCGTGCGCCCGAGCCGGAAGCCCGGCTCCACGACGACCTCGTACCACGGCTTGGACCGCAGCTGGCCGGCGAACTTGCTCGTCCTGTCGTAACCGAGCTCGAGGTACGTCCTGCCGAAAACGGTGTAGGCGCTGACCCAGTTGCCGTTGATCCTGCCCTCCAGCGTCTTGTCGACGGCAGGGCTGGCACTGATGAAGACGTCGGCTGCCTGCAGGTGGCTGCGGATCTGGGTGGCGAGACTTTTCGAACCCCCCGGGAAGCCCACGAAGTGGTAGCCCGTAGCCTTGTCGAACGCCGGGCCGATCTTGGTTTCCATGACCTCCGTAAGCGACGCGGCGTAGAGGACGTCAACATCGGTCGTGTGCCGGGCGTGGCCCAAGGGGCCGCCGCCCGTACCTCGGGGCGCCGTGCCCGTACCTCGGGGCGCCGTGCTGGCATCGCTGGGCGCGGTGGCGTGTGCCGGGGGTGCGAATATGCCGCCGGCAAGGATGGCAGCGAGTGCAGTTGCGGCGAGTCTCCGACGAACGTCTGGCACCTGCGGCAGTTTAGACCAGTAGGCGCCGTAACTGCGGGCGGACGCAGCCAGAGGTCAGCCGCCGGCGACCGGCAGGGCACTTTGGTCGTTCGGCTTGACGGACCAGACCGGGCCTGCGCCTGGAGCTGGCCTGCCCCTGGAGCTGGTCTGTGGGCAGAGCCGGTCTGCGCCTAGAGCTGGCCCATGTAGCGGTAGAGCGCGCTGCGTACGAGGATGTCGAGATCCTGGGGAGAGCTGAGGGTTTCCCGCCCGTCCCAGATCTTCAGCTCCAGCGGGACCAGCGCTTTGCGCTGCAATGCCTGCAGGTCGTCCTCGCCGGGCGCCGAGTTGAGCATGTCGACGATCAGGTCGAACACCACGGTGCCCCAGCCTGATAAGGGACGGCGCGACTGGTTGAAGTCCCGCACTCGCCGCAGCGAGCTCCGGTCACTATGGGCCAGAAGATTGAGGTAGCCCCATGCCGGTGCCGCCTCACCGCGCTCCTGCAAGCAGATGAGCACGTCCCCCTGGATCAAAGCCTCGGCCAGCTGGACTATCGACACATCCGACCTCTGCTGTGGATGGCTCTGGCTCACGCGCCCCGCTCCTATCAGTGCCTTCATAAGTTCGTGGTCCGGTGCGGCCCGCGCCCCCGGTCCCTCGAGGTCGGCGACGCCGCACACCGCCCTTGTGCTGACCCGTGGCTCCGGCTCTCGACGGGGTCACGGCTACGCGCAACTGGTGGCTCTCGCAACAATGGCACGCGCGGTGCGCCTAACGCACGTGTTGGTTGAACGCGCCCGGACAGTAACGCTGGGAGGCGTCAAAAACGCGCGCTGAGCGCTGGTCGCCTTGCAAACGCTCGGGAGCACGCCGTTTCCACGATCAGCGATCAAAGCTGTGCCCGACCGGCCTCGTTCCCCCGGGCCGGGCGCTCCAACCCGCGTGCTGCGCCCGGCCGCCACCGCCTCTTGCATGGGCCGGGAATGCCTTTCGCGTACGCAAGCGCAGCGTGCTGCATGGGCAGCCCTGAGCCGGCAGCGGCGGTCCGTCAGTGGGTGGGCGCGGCAGCGGGGAGGCTCGAAAGCGCCTCTGCGATCCGGGCGGAACAGCCGGCCATCTGCACCGGCGGGCACAGTTCCTCGACACGCTCGGCCAACCGGCGGAACGCTTGGCCGGCCAACCCTGCATCCTCGAGGGCTGCCGGTTCTCCGCTGTCGTTGCCTGCGGATACCGACGCCTGTAAAGGGATCTCGGCCAGCACGGGCGCCCCGATGTCGTGGGCCAACTGGGTGCCACCCCCGTGGCCGAACAGCTCGTGGCGGGTGCCGTGCTCGCACACGAACCCGCTCATGTTCTCGACCACGCCGAGGATGTGGAGGTAGCTCTTGCGGGCAAGGCCGGCAGCTCGTGCGGCCACCCTCTGGGCGGCGAGTGCTGGTGTGGTCACGATCAGTACCTGAGCGCTCGGGAGCATCCGGGCCAGCCCGAGTTGCACGTCACCGGTACCAGGGGGGGTGTCGACGACGAGGTAGTCGATGTCGTCCCAGTCGACCTCTTCCAAGAAGTGCTGGACGGCACGGTTGTGCTTGTCCCCGCGCCACATGATGGCGTCGTCTTCGCCCGCGAGGAAGCCCATGGACACTATGCGCAGCTGGCCACGGCCGATGTCCTTCACGTGCGGTTGGATGAGCGTCCTGGAAGGGTCATCGGGGTCGCGTACGGCTTCGAGCTGGCCACTTACGCCGAGCAGGCGCGGCACCGAGAAACCGCCTATGTCGGCGTCGAGGACACCCACGCGGTGGCCGGTGGCGGCAAGTGCGCTTGCCAGGTTCACGGCCACGGACGACTTGCCGACCCCGCCTTTGCCTGACGAAACGAAAAGGACCCGCGTGCGGGCCGGGACCATCGTCGGGCGCGGCGATTGGCTTGCCTTCCAGCGGGCCCTGGCCATGAGCTCGGCCTTGGCTTGCGCCGACATCTCGGTCGTCTCCACCTCGACCCGCAGTACCCCCTCCAGGCTCCCCGTCCTCGAGCGGACTTCTGATCGGATCTGGCCACGCAGGGGGCAGGCGGCCGTGGTGAGAGCAATAACGACATGCAGCTCTCCGCCCGCTCGGAGCTGCACCGACTGGACCATGCCGAGGTCCACGATGTTGTCCCCGAGCTCGGGCTCCACAATGGTGCGCAGAGCATCCCAGGCCCACTCCACAATGCGCTGTGGCGTCGCGCCGGCGGTGCTTTGTTCCATATCAGCCATGGTACGGGCGGCGAGCCAGGCCGGCGCAGATGGCCCTGCGCAGATGGCCCTGCGCGGATGGCCCGGCGCGGATGGCCCGGCGCAGATCTCGCGGCGGAGCTCGCCCGGCCCGCCAAGGCGCCCCGAACCTGTACCATGAGGACAGCCGAGTGCTGCACAGGAGGCGTCGTGAGCACAACTTCTACAACCGAGACGAGTACGAGCCTGTCGCTTACGGATGCGGCCGTGGCCAAGGTGAGCGAGCTGCTCGAGCAGGAAGGCAACGCCGAACTGTTCCTTCGGGTCGCCGTACGGCCGGGCGGTTGCTCGGGCTACTCCTACGAGATGTTCTTCGACAGCGACATGGCCGACGATGACGTCGAGTCGGTGAAGGGGAGTGTGAAGGTCGTCGTCGACCCGGCGAGCGCGGCCCTGCTTACGGGCGCCACTCTCGACTACAAGGACGGGCTTCAGGGTGCCGGTTTCTCCATCGACAACCCCAACGCCACCCGCACGTGCGGGTGCGGTCAGTCCTTCAGCTGACGCCTCCGCGGACGACCTCCGTGGAGCACTTTCACCGGTGCCTTCCGTCCAGGCGCTTGGTATGACGTCGGCCCCGCTGGGCCCCTATACCCCGATTGTCCGCGCCGGCGAGTGGCTTGTCGTATCCGGGCAGTTGGGCGTAAAGGATGGCCGGTTGGTGGAAGGCGGTGTCCGTGCTCAGCTCGCCCAGGCGATCGCAAACCTCGCATCGCTATTGGAGGGGGCCGGCGCCACACTGGGGGCCGTCGTGAAGACCACAGTCTTTCTTACTGACATTGCCGACTTCGCAGCAATGAACGAGGCTTATTGCGCGGCATTCGGTGATCATCGTCCTGCCCGTTCGTCCATCGCCGTAGCCGGCCTCCCGATGGGCGCCTCCGTGGAAATCGAGGCCTGGGCCTACCAACCGGCCCCGTAAAAGCCGTCTGGATAAAGGCTAAATGGTCCAGCGGCTCTGGCCGAAGCGGTAACCGACGCTTCGCACGGTGGAGATCAGGTTGGCCTGCTCTTCGCCAAGCTTGGCGCGTAGACGACGGATATGGACGTCAACCGTCCTGGCACCGCCGTAGTACTCGTAGCCCCACACCCGGGACAGAAGGGTCTCGCGCGTGAACACCTTCCCCGGATGGGTAGCGAGGAACTTGAGCAGCTCGTACTCCATGTAGGTCAACGACAGGGGCTTCCCGCCCACTGACGCTTGGTAGGTCTCCAGGTTGAGCACGAGGGGCCCGTACTCCACCAGTTCGGGCCGAAGCCCCCGGCCAGTGCGCCAAAAAATGTGGGCCAGCCTCGCTTCGAGCTCGCGCGGGTCGCACGGTATGGCGCAAAAGTCGTCGAAGAGGTCCTCACGCAACTCCAACGCACCTAGCTGCTCGACCGATAGCACCAACAACAGCGGTGAGAACGGCACATCTTTTTTGCGCAGCGATCGGCACAAGGTCAAAGCGGCGTCAGGTTGCTGGTCGGCGCAGATGATGCCGCCCGACCATCCGTCTTCGGGTTCGAGTTGCTCAGCTTCCGCCGGCGAACCGACGGCTTTCCAGGCGTAACTGGCCATGCTCAAGCCCTGGGCCACCAGGGCCGGGGGACGGTCGGGGAAAACCAAAAGCGGCTCCATTGGTGCCCTCAGAGCGCGCTCAGGTAACGGCGCAACTCGAACGGCGTGACCTCTGCCTTGTAGGCAGCCCACTCGGCCCGCTTGTTGCGGAGGAACCATTCGAAAACGTGCTCCCCGAGGGTCTCAGCGACAAGCTCCGAGCGCTCCATGGCGTCGAGGGCGTCCGACAGCGATGCGGGCAGCGGCCGTATGCCCTCGGCCAGGCGCTCGTGCGGGGACATCTGGTAGATGTTGGCCGATGCCTCTCGTGGCAGTTCGTAGCCACCCTTGATGCCGGCTAGGCCCGCAGCCAGGATGACCGCCCATGCCAGGTAGGGGTTGGCTCCGGGGTCGGGTGCCCGGTACTCGATGCGGGTGGAGTCCCGCTTGCCCTTCTTGATGGGTGGTACCCGGACCAGTGCTGACCGGTTGTTCTGCGCCCACGAGACGTAGACAGGAGCCTCGATCAACGGCTGGTCTTCCTGCGAGATGATCAAGCGCTTGTACGAGTTCACCCACTGGTTGGTGATCGCAGTGATCTCGCTGGCGTGGTGCAGCACGCCGGCAATGAACTGGCGGGCGACGTTGGACAGGTGGTACTCGTCTGAGTCGTCGTAGAAAGCATTGGTGTCGCCGTCAAAAAGCGACATATGCGTGTGCATCCCGGACCCCTGGACCCCGCTTAGCGGTTTGGGCATGAACGTGGCGAGGATGCCTTGGCGAGCGGCCATCTCCTTGACGACGACCCGCACGAGCATCACCGTGTCGGCCATGGTCATGGCGTCGGTGTAGCGAAGGTCGATCTCGTGTTGACTAGGCGCATCCTCGTGTTGGCTGTACTCGACGGGTATGCCCATCTCTTCGAGCATGATCACCGTCTCGCGCCGCAGCGCCGTCGCCCGGTTGTTACCCATCAGCTCGAAGTAGGAGCCGGTGTCGAGCGGCTTGGGGGCGGCTTCGGCCCCGTCGGCGCGTTCGAAGTAGAAGTACTCGAGCTCGGGCGCCACGTAGAAAGAGAACCCCTGGTCGCGTCCACGGTCCAGCGTGCGGCGCAGCACATGGCGGGGATCGCCCTCGAAGGGCGTGCCGTCCAGGTTGTATATGTCGCACACGACCCGGGCCACTGGAGCTTCTCCGGATAGGTACGGGAGCAACTGGAAGGTCTTGGGGTCGGGGACAGCGAGGACATCGCTCTCTTGGACCCTGGAGAACCCGTCGATAGCCGACCCGTCGAAGGTCATGCCCTCTTCCAGGGCGTTCTCCAGCTCGGCCGGCGTGATGCTGAAAGCCTTGGGTATGCCGAGCACATCGGTGAACCACAACTGGACAAAACGGATGCCCCGTTCCTCCACCGTCCTGAGCACGTAGTCCTTTTGCGAGTCCATCTCTGCCTCCTACCTCCGGGGACCTGGGTACCCCTTCTAAGTGTGCTCCAGCGCCTAACTGAGCTCTGGCGGCCAACTACCACGCATTATGCGGCTTCCGTGGCGTCTTGCCTTGGAGCCGTACCGCTTCGATGCTGTCTCACTTCGATGCTGTCTCACTTCGATGCCCTACTACTTCTGTGCTCGTGCCGGTCTGGCCGGCCGGTGGTCGCCCTGCGCGGCCGGCGGGCCCCCGGTGAGCGACCTTGGGGCACCAGTTGCCCCTCGGTGGCGATGGGTGACCAGGGTGCCGGGTGCCTACGGCCCTGGCAGCGTGCTTGTGCGCCGGGCCCCTCGCCTATGCCACGATAGGTCCGGAGCGGGATGCTTGCCGGGCTGACCGGCTCGCCTCCTGCGACGTTCACACAGAGTTCACAGAGGAGCAACATGCCGGCTACAAGCGCGTGCGAACTTGGTTTGCCACGCGGGCACGTCCTGCCGGCGCGGTTACACCTTCTGACCACCTAAGAAAGGGGAACCTACCTTGGCCTTCGAGAGGCGTACGCCTGAGGAGGTCCTGTCGCTGGTCCAGCAGGAGGGCGTCGAGATCATCGACTACCGTTTCTGCGACTTGCCTGGGCTCATGCAGCATTTCTCCGTCCCGGCTCATGAACTGAGCGAGGCCGCGTTCGAGGACGGGCTCGGTTTCGACGGTTCGTCGATCCGGGGTTTCCAGGAGATCCAGGAGTCCGACATGCTGCTGATGCCGGACCCGGATACCGCCGTCATCGACCCGTTCCGCCAGCACAAGACGCTCAACATCAACTGCTTCGTGCGTGACCCGGTCACCGGCGAGTCCTATTCTCGGGACCCCCGTTACGTCGCCAAGAAGGCAGAGGATTACCTCCTGTCGACCGGGGTGGCCGACACGGCTTATTTCGGCCCCGAGGCGGAGTTCTTCATCTTTGACGACATCCGCTTCGACCAGAACTCGCACGAGGGCTACTACCACATCGACTCTGTCGAGGGCATCTGGAACACGGGTAAAGGTGGCGCTCCGAACCTCGGGTTCAAGCCCCGCCACAAGGAGGGATATTTCCCCATCCCGCCCATGGACCACTTCCAGGATCTGCGTTCGGAAATGGTCATCTACATGGAGAAGATGGGCATCGACATCGAGGTCCAGCACCACGAAGTCGGCACTGCCGGCCAGTCCGAGATCGACATGCGCTTCGACACGCTGCTCACCATGGCCGACAAGCTGATGCTCTACAAGTACGTCGTCAAGAGCGTCGCCCGCATGCGCGGCTACACGGCTACCTTCATGCCCAAGCCTCTTTACGGCGACAACGGGTCTGGCATGCACGTGCACAGCTCGCTGTGGAGCGGCGGCGAGCCCCTCTTCGCTGCTGAGGTTGGTTACGCCGGTCTGTCCGACATGGCCCGCCACTACATCGGCGGACTGCTCAAGCACGCCCCAGCCATCCTTGCCTTCGCCGCCCCGACGACCAACAGCTACAAGCGTTTGGTCCCCGGCTACGAGGCCCCGGTGAACCTTGTCTACTCGCAGCGCAACCGCAGCGCCGCCTGCCGGATCCCGCTCGTCTCCAAGAGCCCCAAGGCTAAGCGCGTCGAGTTCCGCTGCCCGGACCCCTCGGCCAACCCTTACCTCGCCTTCTCGGCGATCCTGATGGCCGGTCTCGACGGCGTGCTCAACAAGATCGAGCCGCCCGACCCGATGGACAAGGACCTTTACGACCTGCCGCCCGAGGAGCTGGCTCAGGTGCCCCAGGTCCCCGGCTCGCTTCAGGAATCGCTTGCGGCGTTGGAGGAGGACCACGAGTTCCTTCAGGCCGGCGGTGTGTTCACCGACGACCTCATCGAAACTTGGGTGCGCTACAAGCGCGACCATGAGATCGACCCCGTCCGCTTGCGGCCTCACCCGTGGGAGTTCTACCTCTACTACGACATCTAACGCCGGGCCGCAACAACCTGGCTGGCATGTTCTAGTTGTTGACCCTGCTTGGGCATCTGTTGATGCCTGGGCAGGGTCTTCTTTTTTGTGCGCCCCCACTGCCTTTGTGCTCCCCATTGCCTTTGTGCGCCCACTGCCTTTGGCGCCACTGGGCATCGCCGGTCGCCCTCCCACTAGGCAACGGCGAGCGAGGGTTGGCTCCGTCGCAGCAGTGGTCATGCGGGCTTACTGGTGCGCCGAGGGTGGTTCCCGGCCCCTAAGGATGGCCGTGACCGAGCGCCAGATGGCAAACTCGGGGCCTTTCGGGGGCCTGGGCGCGCTGTTCGGGCACTGCACGCTTGTGCCAGCCTCGAACCGCGCGAAAGTCACTATTTGCTGCCTGTCCCGCATGGCGAC
>DASSZK010000399.1:0-3460 GCA_035702845.1 Acidimicrobiales bacterium | reverse complement strand
CTGTCGCCCTTTACCATTGCACTTTCGCGGTCAACTCCCTGGCGCACCGTTTTGGCAGTAGGCGTTTCGATACCAGAGACGACAGCCGCAACAACTGGCTCATTGCCGGTCTCGTCCTCGGCGAGGGATGGCACAACAACCACCACCGGTTCCCGAACAGCGCACGCCAGGGACTCGCCTGGTACGAACTGGACCCCACCTGGTGGGGCATAAGGCTTATGGCCAGAGCTGGCCTCG
Organism: Acidimicrobiales bacterium; assembly: GCA_035702845.1. GTDB lineage: Bacteria > Actinomycetota > Acidimicrobiia > Acidimicrobiales > Palsa-688 > JAJZMF01. Next base: position 3,223 of record DASSZK010000399.1, on the reverse strand, counting down.
TGAGCAACCTACGGCTGCCCGCGCCGGCGGCCCTAAAGAGGGCTCACGCAGCGCTGGGGGGCGTGGCGCCGAGGCGGCCGAGCACCTCCGCCAGCTCGTCGGCCCGCTTGCCGCTGTAGGCGTCGGCCCCGAGGGCCCTGGCGTGTTCTTCGCCGTCGATGGCCGCCCCTCCAGCCAGCACGGTCACCCATAGCCCCCGCACCGCAAGCCGCTCCCGGATGGCCGTAATTGCTTGCGCCCCGCTCTCCAACGCGGCGACAGTTGTGCAACAAATGCCGGCCGCAACAAAACTCGACGGTCTGGCGCCGGCCTCAGCGGCAACGGTGACGGCGAGGGCGTCGGCGGGCGTATGGGCGCCGACCTCGACGACGTCGTAACCCCGCCACCGCAGCACGTTGGCTGCGACCGATACCGGCAGGGAGTGCAACTCCCCCTCGGGCGCAGCCAGAACCACGGCACCTCGTTTGACACCCCGGCGACCAAACCTCGCTCCGAGCCTCGCGACCAGGCGTGTGCCGGTGCTCGTGGCTCTGTGCTCGTCTGCGACCGAAACCTCGCCCTGGGCCCACAGCTCGCCGATATCGCGCATGGCGCCACCTAGCAGCCCCACTGCCACTTCCTCCGCCTCCATGCCAGACGACAGCGCGCTCTCCACGACGGCCCACGCACCCATCTCGTCGCTCACCAGGAGCCGGCGCACCAGGTCGGGGCGGCGCTCAGCCGGGCCACCGTCGAACCGGCGCGGCCCACTCTGGGCGGCAGCCAGGTCCCGCGAGTCGATCACCCAATTGTTGGCGCCATCCTTGACCGCCGGGAGGCGCCCGGTACGCACGTAGCGGTAGACGGTCATGTAATGCACACCGAGCTCGCCGGCCGCTTCCGCGAGTGTCAACTTTTCCTTCTGCACCTGAGTCGCTCCGTTCGCGTCGCTATCAAGCCTTGCATGGCGGCCTTCACCCGCCGCTGCGGTCTCGGGAAGTGCCCCCTTTCCACAGCCCCTGTTCATTTTAGCACTAAAGTATTCCTTGCGGCCGGGCCGCCCGATCGGCGCCGGGGCCCGTCCCCGCTCGCGGGGCTCCCCCGGGAAGTTGGGAACGAGCAGTCCCGCCAACTGGCAGGATGGTCCTCCCGTGGAACTCACCGCAGAACCGTTGCACCCTGCAACAGGACGGTTACGAGTCGCCCTGGACGCCACGCCCCTACTGACACCCCGCAGTGGCGTCGGCGAGTTCTGCTACTGGGCTATGGCGGCGTTGGCGGCCCGGGGGGATATGGACGTCAACGCATTTGCGGTCAGCTGGAGGCGCCGGGAGGGCCTGGTCGGCCAGGTGCCCGAAGGGGTCTCGGTGACGGGAAGGCCCATGCCGGCCCGGCCGCTGCACAAGTCGTGGTCCATGTGGCCCCTACCACCTATCGAGGCGTTCGTCGGCCGAGTGGACATCGTGCACGGCACCAACTTCGTGGTGCCGCCGGCGCGCCGGGCCGCCATGGTCGTCACTGTGCACGACCTGACGCCTCTTCATTTTCCGCAGATGTGCCAAGCGGCCACCCTGGCGTTCCCTGACCTGGTACGCAAGGCCGTGGCGCGCGGCGCCTGGGTGCACACCCCCACGCAGTTCGTCGCCGACGAGGTCGTCCACTATCTAGGCGTGCCGGCTGCGCGGGTCAAAGCCGTGCACCACGGCATCCCCTCTGCCGGCCTTGGCCCGTACTCACCGCCGCTGCAAGGACAAGGTGAAAGCTGGCGCGGTTACGTCCCGCCGTGGGTGGAGCGGTACGTGCTGGCCATGAGCACGATAGAGCCTCGCAAGGATTTCCCCGGTCTTGTGCGCGCTTTCGACCGGCTCGCTCCGAGCCACCCAGGGGTCGCACTGGTCATCGCCGGGGCGGACGGATGGGGTGCGGAAGCCCTCGACAAGTCCATTGCGACTGCGGGCCTGCCCGAGCGAGTGCTTCGCCTGGGGCGGGTTACCGATCAGGCTCGGGGCTCTCTATTAGAGGGGGCCAGTGCCTTTGCTTACCCCTCGGTTTACGAGGGTTTCGGCCTTCCACCACTTGAGGCCATGGCGGCAGGCACCCCCGTGGTGGCAACCAGCGCTGGGGCTCTCGTGGAGACCCTGGGTGACAGCGCCTTGTTCGTGAGCCAAGGCGATACCGAACAGCTCAGCGGTGCGCTCGAGGAGGTCCTGGACCGGCCACAGGTCGCAGAGGACCTGAGGCGGCGAGGTTACCTCCAAGCTTCCAAGTACTCCTGGGCCGCCTGCGCAAAGGGCCTGGCGGATCTCTACCGCCTTAGCGTAGAGAAGTAGCCTTAAAAGTACGGTCTATGTCATCGACCGGCACCACGATGGACACCTCCGGGTGCTCATGGCGCGAGGTGAGCATCTTCACAGATGTCCCGTAAGCCACGAACTCGACCACATGGCGGGCAAAATCTACTGGCCTGTCAATGATCTTCATATCGAGCAGCCCCGTCCCGCCCGACTCTTTGAGCGCCCTCTGCAAGGAGCCCATGGCGCCTTCCCGGGCGTCGTAGAGGGTCTCGGTGTAGTTGGTCAGCTCATAGTTGTCTGTGATCTGGGCCATGGATGCGCGCATATTGCGCATCGGGGCGTGGACGTACGATGCCCCGGCCACGAGGTCAAGCGGGTACCAGCCCGAGCCACCTAGGACGACGAAGTCCCGGGCGGACAGGTCGCACAGGAACGGCGTCGGGTAACGCACCCGGAAATGAGACCGGTCGTCAGCGCCGTCAAATGCTTTCACAGCCGTGCCGGTTATAACGACCATAACCCGATGGGGCGCGATCTCTATCTCCACGTCGACACCGACCACTCCAGTGCCGTCCACGCTATGAACTTGACGACGGATAGTCGACTTGGCCTCCAGGAAGGCCCTGTCAAATGCGCCCACCGCACCGGTCACTGCGCCGATGGCCCAGGTCCAAGAACCCGCACCTATCGAGACACAACCGACCCCGAAGACAAGGCCGGCGGGTTCGAGCCCGACCGAGTGAAGCAGGAGTACCTCGTCGAGAGAGAGGTCCGAGGTGACCGTGGAACGGTGCGCGGCCGGATGGCGCTCACCAAGGGCGAGGAGCCTGCCGAGCTCACGTAGGTCCGCTTCCTGGTTCTCGGCGCCGCCCAAGCCACGCTGGGGCCTCGGAGGGGGCGGCGGAGCGGGCTGGCCGGCGCTCATCGCCCTACGTTGAGCGTGGCCACGG
>DASSZK010000311.1:0-4392 GCA_035702845.1 Acidimicrobiales bacterium | reverse complement strand
CAACGCCGTCACACTGTCGCCCCGCCGCCACGACGAGCTGGTGGCCCTCGTATCGCACACCCCACACCTGACGGCTGCGGCCCTGATGAACATTGCCGCCGATGTGGCCGACTCGGATGCGACGCTATTGCGCCTGGCCGCAGGTGGGTTCCGGGACATGACACGCATAGCGGCGGGGCACCCCGGCATCTGGCCGGACGTCGTGGCCGAGAACCGTGATGCGATACTGGCGGGTCTCGACCGGCTTTCCGCCACGCTGGGCGAACTTCGTCGCGTTGTGGCAGCCGGGGACCGCCCCGAACTGCTGCGGCTCCTGGAGAGGGCTCGAGAGCGCCGCGTCAACTTGCCGAGTGGTGCGCCTGCGCTCGGGAAGGCGACGGAGGTGAGAGTCCCCGTGCCCGACCGTCCAGGAGTCATCGCCGAGGTGGCCATGGTCCTTGGGGCGGCAGGCGTCAATATCTTTGACCTGGAGATCGCCCACTCTGCCGAGGGCGACCGTGGTGTGCTCGTGCTCGTCGTAGATGCAGGGACCGAGGAGCTGGTGCGCTCGACGCTGGCTGGGCACGGTTACCGGCCTGCCTTTCGCCGGATGGCCGGATAGGGGGACGCCAGCCGGCCAGGCCGGTCCTCCCGGATCTGGCGACCCGGCGACCCGGCGACCCAGCGACCCGGGACCTGGCCCGGCCGCTCGGGGCCCCTCTGGTCGGCCACGGGCTCGCCCGGGATCGGGCAGCCCAGGTAGGTTAGCTCTCGGATCGCCGGCGCACGGCCGGCCCTGACTAGCAGGAGAGCGGACGTCTTGAGCTTCGATGACCGACTGGTGCTCGACCCGGCGGGCAGCCGCGCCCTGTTGGGAAGGCTCAACGCTCCCGGCGACAAGTCGATATCCCACCGGGCACTACTGATCGGTGCCCGTGCAGAGGGACGGTCCCGCATAAGAGGTCTTTCAAACGGCGAGGACGTGCGGCACACCATGGAGGCGGTGGCGGCACTTGGAGCCGGTGTCGAAAGGAGCCAGGGGGAAGTTGTTATCGACGGTGGCGTCGGCAGGCTCCACGAACCTGAGCTCGTAATCGACGTGGGCAATTCGGGTACGGGCATCCGCCTCTTGGCCGGCTACGTGGCGGCGATAGACGGGCTCTTCGTTCTACAGGGTGATTCGTCGATTGCCAGGCGACCCATGCAGAGGGTGTCGGTGCCATTGCGCCAGATGGGGGCAACGGTGGATGGTCGCCAGGGCGGGAACCTCCCGCCCCTGGTGGTGCGCGGGGGCGCCCTAAAGGGCATCGAGTACGAGTTGCCCGTGGCCAGCGCCCAGGTCAAGTCCGCAGTGCTGTTCGCCGGCCTGGGGGCCGACGGCCCAACCACGGTGGTCGAGCCGTTGCCCACCCGGGCACACACGGAAGAAATGTTGACCCTCGCCGGGGCGAAGATCTCCGTCAGCCCCCAGGGGCCGGGCCGGCGCACCGAGATCGTTCCAGGACGATTAGAGCCTGGTGACATCGAGGTGCCCGCGGATCCCTCTCAAGCTGCATTTTGGGTGGTTGCCGCTTGTATCACGCCCGGTAGCGATCTTGTGTTGGAGAACGTCTATGTCGGCCAGAGCCGCGCCGGGTTCCTCGGGGTGCTCGAGCGCATGGGGGCCCAGGTCGAGCTGGTGGACGAGGACCACGAGCGGCGCACGGCGTGCATCCATGCCCGGTACGGCCCGCTCGCCGCTACACACGTAGGCGGCGAAGAAGTGCCCGGCCTCATCGATGAGATACCTGTTCTGGCAGTCGCTGCAGCGATGGCCGAGGGGACGACGCGCTTTACTGATGCGGCGGAGCTGAGAGTGAAAGAAACCGACCGGGTCGCAACCACTGTGGCCATGCTGAGGGCGCTGGGGGTCTCCTGCGAACCGGCCCCCGATGGGCTGGTGGTGCAGGGCGGCGGTGGCAGGCCGCTGAGCGCAGGGACGGTGCTTTCAGAGGGGGACCACCGCATCGCCATGGCCGGAGCTGTCGCCTCCTTAGTGGCAAGCGGTCCGGTAACCGTGCACGGTTGGAGCGCGACGCACACAAGCTACCCGGGCTTTTCTGAGGACATGTCGAGGTGCCTGAAATGACCGGACCAGACGAGCGAGTTATTGCCATCGACGGCCCTGCCGGTAGCGGTAAGTCCACGGTGGCGCGTTCGGTAGCGGCGCGACTGGGCTGTGATTACCTGGACACCGGCGCCATGTACCGGGCTGTTGCCTTCGTGGCCATGCGCAACGGAGTGGACCCTGACGACTCCACCACGGTCGCCAAGCTGGCCGAGAACATCGAGCTCGTGGTTGCTGAGCGAGTCATCGCCAACGGTGTAGACGCGACGATAGAGATCCGTAGCCCCGAGGTGACGCGCGCCGTGAGCGTGGTGGCCGCTAATCCCAAAGTGCGAGAGCAGCTGGTATGCCGCCAACGGGAGTGGGCCGTCGAGCATGGTGGCGGGGTTGTGGAGGGCCGTGACATCGGGACGGTTGTGTTCCCACTTTCGCCGGTCAAGATCTACATGACGGCCAGCGATGACGAGCGGGCCCAGCGCCGCTCACAAGAAATGCTGGAGATGCATTATGACGAGGTTGCCGCCGATATCGCGCGCCGTGACCACGTGGACTCCACCAGAGCGTACGCCCCGTTGACCGCTGCCGACGACGCCGTCGTGGTGGACACGACGACGAAGTCCGTAGACCAGGTTGTGCAAATGGTGCTCGAACTGGCGGCTAAAGCAGGTCTCGCATGAGCTTGCCTGGTCGCCTGCATCAGCCGTTCCCTAAGGAGGCCCAGCGCACTCAGGAGAGCCGGTGCCTTTAGGAGAGCCGGTGCCTTTAGGAGAGCCGGTGCCGGCAGTAGGGCCTGTGCCGCCAGGGCAACCGTTGTCCTCACCATTGGAGCTTTGGTGGTACCGCACTGCTCGGGCCATCGTCTACGGCATTTCCAAAGTGGCGTGGCGCTATCAGGTGGTGGGCAAGGACCTGCTGCCCCAGACGACGCCCTACGTGCTCGCGCCCGTTCACCGGTCCTATCTCGACACCCTTTTCGCCGGCGCCATCAGTTCACGCCGTCCGTGGTTCATGGCGAAGTCGGGAATATTTTCCAACAAATTTGCCGCCGCGCTGTTCCGGTCGCTCGGCGCTTTCCCCGTGCGCCGGGGGACGGCAGACCGCGAGGCGCTGCAGATGTGCGTGAACGCATTGTCAAGCGGCGAGACGGTGGTGCTTTTCCCGGAGGGGACACGGGGGTCCGGCCCGGTCCTCGGACCTTTGCTGCCCGGGCCTGCGTACATCGCACTGCGGGCCGGGGTGCCGATCGTGCCTCTGGGTATCGGGGGGAGCGAACAAGCGATGCCGGTCGACGCAAAGGGCCTTCGTTTCAACAAGGTTGTCGTTGTCGTCGGCAAACCCATCTGGCCACCGGCTGACCGGCCCTCAAAGCGGGTTCCGCGCAACCTGGTCGACGAAGTCACTGAACAGCTTCGAGCCGAGCTCCAAGAGCTGTTTGATACCGCTCGCCAATTGGCCGGGTCTTAGGGCAGCGTCGAGCGGTCGCCTCGGGACAGGTCCCGTGCAAGTAGTGCTGCTCCGAGCGATGCAGCCTCATCGCCCAGTTGCGCTAGCGCTAAGCGCGGCGCCGGCGTGCAGGGCAAATGGGAGCGCACCGACGCCTCCAGGGGCTCCATGAGCTGAGCCCCCGCCTTGGCCATCCCTCCACCTATGACGACCACCTCGAGCTCTACGCAACCGTGCGCAAAAGCGATGGCCTGTCCCAGGTACTGCACCGCCTGCGCCCAGACTTCTTGAGCGACGAGGTCGCCTTCCCGAGCCATTTCCAGCACCTCGGCTGACGTGACAACAGGTGGCAACCCCACCAGGGGCCCTGAGGCGCTTGCCGGCAAAGAGGTGGGGGAAAGCTCCAGGCAGCGTCGCCGGTACTCGCGCCCTACCCCGGAAGCGGACGCCACCTGTTCGAGGCAGCCACGCCCGCCGCAGCCACATGGGGGACCTCCGGGGATGGCGACGACGTGGCCGATCTCGCCGGCCAGGGCGCTTGGCCCCCGGCGCTGTTGGCCACCGAGCGTCAGGGCCGAGGCGATGCCCGTCCCGAGGGCGATAAACAGATAGTCCCGGACGCCGCCGGCCGCTCCCAGCCGGCCTTCTGCCCGTCCACCCAGGCGCACGTCGTGACCGAGCGCCACCGGGATCCCGCACATACCGGAGAGCACCGAGGCGGCGGCCACTTTTCGCCACCCGAGGTTGGCCGCGTACTCGACAAGGCCGGCTTCCTCGTCGACAAAGCCCGGTAACCCGACCCCGACCGCCGTCACCGTGCCCTGGTTGCCCGCCACCCGGCGGGCTTGCCCCACGAGGTCGGC
>DASSZK010000269.1:0-9174 GCA_035702845.1 Acidimicrobiales bacterium | reverse complement strand
GCCGGTCTTCATCTCGGCGATCCACCCGAAGTGCAGGGCCGCACCGCCCATCATCTGTACGTCGTAATGGCGCTGGCCGATGGTGCGCCGGGCTGCCTCGCGTACTACAGCAAAAGCCTCGACCAACAGGTCGTTCAGGTCCTCGCCGTTAGCAAGGCGCTCTCTGAACTCGACCGTCTTGTGAGCGAGCTTCTCATCGGACAACCGCTCGAGCTCGGGTTCGAGGGCATTTATGTCGGGCACAAGGGACTCGAGAGCACGGAGTTTCTTGCCCTCGCCCATTCGCAGGAACTTGGTCAGCACGCTCATCGCGCCCTCCAAACTACCAGCAGGGCCCGACCATAGGCTCTCGGCCGCCCGCCGCTAGTCTCCTGAGGCCCGGTATCTATGTTCCTATCATGGGCGGGATACCACACTATGCAGCTCGAGCGAGCCGAACAGATCGCTGGGCCGCGTGAGCACCACCTTCGTGCCCAGCCCAACTGTGCCCACCCCTATCCGGGTGCTTGTCACCGACGACCAGGCGTTGTTCCGTCGAGGCGTCGTCGTCGTACTCTCGGGCAACGACGACATCGAGGTTGTCGGGGAGGCCGGCGACGGGGAGGAAGCCGTGGCCAGAGCCCAGGAGCTGCAACCCGACGTCGTGCTCATGGACGTGCGGATGCCCCGCTTGTCCGGCATCGACGCCGCCCGTCACATCCGGCGCATGCTCCCCGGCACCGAAGTGCTCATGCTCACCGTCAGCGACGACGAGGACGACCTGTACGAGGCGATCAAAGCGGGCGCCAACGGCTACCTGCTCAAAGAAGTGGCCGTCGAGGAGATCGCCGAGACGGTAAGGGCGATCGTCCAGCACCAGGCGGTGATCTCGCCGACCATGACGACCAAGCTCATCGCCGAGTTCCGCTCCCTGGCGAGGCGCGCTTCGGAGCGTGACGAGCTGCCACCCCCTGGGTTGACCGACAGGGAGATGCAGGTGCTGTCTTTGATGGCCCAGTCGCGGAGCAACAAGGAGATCGCCGCCTCGTTGTTCATCTCGGAGAACACCGTCAAGAACCACGTGCGCAACATCTTGGAGAAGCTGCACCTTCACTCGCGTATGGAAGCGGTGACGTACGCCTGGCGTAAGCACCTCCTCGACCCCCGCGACCATGAATGAGTGCCTAGCAAGAGGCCCTGCGGCTGACCTGGTCTTTGACCCCACACTCGCCTGCAGCGGAGTTGCGCGGGCCCCCGGCGGCGGTTCAGGGCAAGTTTGCCCATCCCCCGTTCACCGCGGGCTTCCCGCTTGGCACCGTCTCTGCCGGGGGCCGAGGATCGGCCCGGTCCAGCAGGCAGGACTGACTTCTAAGCCGCACCATGCTCGCCAACCACAGGTTGGCTTACGTGGGTCGTTTTGCCTGCGACTGGCTTCGACTTGCAACCACAGACCCGCAGGGCCTCGCTCGAAGGCTACAGCCTGGCGGTCGCAGGCTACGGCGTGGCCGCTATTGGCCGACGGCTCCCTCAGCGAGACCGCTCAGCTGGCGCTTCATCGTCATCAACGCATCGATCGGGCCCGGGTCGATGCCTGAGTAGGCCGCCAACCACAACGACACGTAGTCGCCGAAGAAGGCGAGGTCCATCAACTGAGCGAGGTCCCCGTCGCCTTCGGCGCGCACCTCGATGACCTCCGATACGTACGGGGCCGCTTGCTCAGCTGTTATCTCGAAGCGGCGCCCTACCTGGGGATGTTCGGCATCGTGGCGCAGGCAGACGAGGCTAATGAGCTCCGACACCGGTCTGGACGGCTCGGCCCAGGCGCAGACCTCGTTGTGGCACAGCTCCGGTTGTGACGAAAAGAAAGCGAGGCGTTTGGCGTTCTCGTTGAACTGAGCCTTCCAGCGCAGCGCGGCGGCCGTCCCGATGGCGCCTCCCCCGTGAACAAGCGGCACCGTCACACCGATCCTCCGAGCGACCTCAGCCGCGTCCGAAGCCTCGTCCTTGCCGACCAGGTCGTCCCTGCGCCTCTTGAGCTGCTCGACGGCACGCTCGATCTGCGCATCGACGCCGGGGACCAAGCCCATGCGCCACAGGCTCACAAGTAAGGGGACCACCATTGCACCGAACGCAAGCCTCGGCCAGGGCAGGTCCGGCAATCCGATGACCGGGGCACGCCACCCCTCTGCCAGCCGCTCGAGCTCTCCGCCACCGGTAACCACGACCATCCGAGCACCGGCCAGGGCCGCATCAGTGGCGGCCTCGATCGTCTCCTCGGTGTTGCCGGAACCCGACACAGCGAACACCAGCGAGCTTTCGTCGACAAAGTGCGGGCACTCGTAGTGTTTGACCACCGTGACCGGCACAGGCAGGAGCGGCGAAGCGATGGCCTGCAGCACGTCGCCGGCTATGCCACTACCGCCCATCCCAACGACCACGACGTTGGTCACGTCCTCGCGCTGGGGAAGGCCGCTGACGGTGCTCGAACGGCGGAAAGCCTCTTCCACCTGTTCAGGCAGTGCGGCGGTAAGGCCGAACATTCCCTGGGAGTCCAGGAAGGCCATTTAGTGCTCCTGTCCCTTCGAAGGCTCGAAGTTGTACGTAACGCCGTCAGCAGAGGCTTTGGCTGTCAGCCGGTCGTGCTCGGCCTGGTCTGCCTGGGTGGCTTCGTCGATCAACATGTTGGGGATCCCGTCCTCGATCCGGTATAAGCGGCGCAGACGCGGGTTGTACAAGATGTCCTCGTCGGCAAAGTACAGAAGTGGCCCTTTGTCCTGCGGGCAGGCCAGAACGTCCACCAAAAGCTGGTCAAGGGCCATTTCAGGCCTCACCCTGGATGAGGGCCAGCACCTCAGAGGTGTGCTTGTCGCAGCTGGCGCGGTCACCGGCCTCGACGTTGAGGCGCACGAGCGGTTCGGTATTGGAGGGCCGGACGTTGAACCACCATTCACCGAAATCGACAGTCAGCCCGTCGATCCGCGCCTGCTCGGCCTTTGGCTCATGCGAGCTCATGTAGGCGGCGATCTTCTCCACCGTTGCCTTGGGATCGGGGACCTCGGTATTGATCTCACCCGACATGACGTAGCGGTCAAAGGGCAACCGGAGCTCAGACAGCGGGACCGAGGCCTTGCTCAGGACCTCCAACATCACCAGTGCGGCTATGCAACCTGAGTCGGCGCGGTAGTTGTCCCGGAAGTAGTAGTGGCCTGAGTGCTCGCCCCCGAACACGGCGCCCGTGTCAGCCATGATGCCCTTGATGAAAGAGTGGCCCACGCGCGTCATCACGGGGTTGCCACCGTTTTCACGGATGACTTCGGGTACAGCCTTGGAACAGATCAGGTTGTAGAGCACCGTCGAACCCGGGTTCTTCTCGAGCATCGCCTTGGCGACGATGGCCGTTGTGGTCGAGCCGCTGACAGGCTGCGCCTTGTCGTCCACCACAAAGCACCGGTCGGCGTCGCCGTCGAACGCGAGGCCCACGTCGGCGCCGGTCTCCAGGACGCGGGCCTGCAGGTCGCGCAGGTTTGCGGCCTGGATCGGATCGGCGGGATGGTTCGGGAAATTGCCATCCAGCTCGGCGTACATCACCTCGAGCTCGAACGGCAGCGGCTCGAAGACTGCAGGGACCACCAGCCCACCCATCCCGTTGGCCGTATCGGCTACCACCTTCAAGGGCCGCAAGACGTCCAGGTCGACGAAACTACGGACCTTGGCTGCGTAGTCGGCGAGGACGTCGTGCTCGCTCACCCGGCCCCGTGCCTCGGGGCCCACCTCTTCGAGGTCCCCAGCCTCGACCATGGCCCGTATCTCCATGAGGCCGGACTCTGCTCCTATCGGCCTCGCCCCGGCCAGGCAGAGCTTGATGCCGTTGTAGCGAGCCGGGTTATGCGACGCCGTGAACATCGCACCAGGAGCGTCCATAGCCCCGGACGCGTAGAACATCTCGTCCGTGGACATCAGGCCGAGGTGGACCACGTCCACACCTCTGCCGGTTACGCCCTTGGTGAACGCATCCACCAGCTCAGGGCCCGATGGCCTCATGTCGTGGCCCACCAGCACCCGGGGCGCGCCCACGAACCGGGCAAAGGCGGCACCCACTTTGTACGCCAGCTCGGCGTTCAACTTGTCCGGGACTGTGGCCCTGATGTCGTAGGCCTTGAATATTTCGTCGAGGTCAACCATGTTCTCTCACTCCCAGGACAAGCTAACAAATGCGGTTGGGTTGAGCACCAGCCTGGCATCGGGCAGCCGGCGCCGTGGGCTCACGGCCTGGCCCGATCAGCTAAAGCCGGCACCATACGGCGAGCCGCCGTCAGGGCCTTGCTCTTGCGGGCCTGGGGGGTCGGCGCCGGGATCTCGGAGGCCTTCGTCGTGACCGCCCGTGCCGGCCGCGCCGAGACCTGTGCGCAGGTGCCGAGGCTGGCCCAGGCCCAGGCGTTCCGTCCCCGTCGGCGACCACCCTTGATCGCCGCCCGGTCTCCAGTCCTCGTCGTGCGGTAGCCCCGAGCCAACTTCAGTGGGCTCTGAAGAGGAGCTCTGCTCGGAACTCGGCCCGGCCGGCGTGGCTTCCCCCACAAAAGGCTGTTGCTCGCCAAAAGGCTGTTGGCCGACCGCCGGGTACCCGCCGGCCGCCACCGGTTGGAACGGCCCTGGAGTAGCCGTCGACCCTTGAACGGCTGGCCACCACGGGCGCCAACGGCGCCGGCCGAGAGCAGGGCGGCGCTGGGCGGCCATCTTCGCCGCAGGCAGGCGGCTCAGGACAACGACGCTGGCGATGCCAATCAGCGAAAGCAACCAGCCCTCGTAATCCACCGCCGTCGTCCCGTAATAGAGGGTCACATGGTGAGAGGTTGGCACCACAGCCATCAGGTTGGGGCTGACCCGGTAAACACCCTTGGCCCCGTTTACCTGCCAGTTCGGGAAGTACGACTCCGTGACGACCACAGGTACACCCGTCCTCGACACGTCGAAGCTGATGGAAGTGTCCTTTTCCACAATGTGCGAGACGGTGGTAGCCGGCTCGGCGTGGACCTTGAAGTTCGTGGCCAGGTAGGGGACCCGCTGCCAGCTCGACGGGCCCGTGGCGGCGACATAGATGCCCCAGGCGCTCGGGTCGTCGTACCACGATGTCATCTCCTGGAGCCACTTCTGCTGCGACGAGTTGTTGAGCCCCGCCATCACCACCGGCCTGTTAGCCAGGGCATGCACCCGGGGCGCGTCCTTGATGAGGTAGAAGTCCCAGTACAGCTCCGACGATGTGGAGCCCTGATTGGACCCGTTGTTGACGTTGTAAGGACCGATCCGGGCCACCAACTTGAGCGAGGGATCTGCGGCCGCCTGCTGCTGGAGCGCGGGGCTCATGGCCATGTAGTACTTGACTCCCAGCATCTGCAGGTGCTGGACCCCCAAGGCCACGTTCGCCGCGTTCGCATAGGGGAGGCCGACCATCGGGTCGGAGGGTGCGACGGACAGCTCGGACTGGTCGATGAAGTGGAACGGCGTCGTCGCCGAGGACTCGTAGTACAGGCCTTCCATGGAACCGAAGCACCCTTTGGTCCAGTAAGGCAGGATCGTAAGCGCGTCCGTGGTGCCGTAGCGGTTCATCGAGGAGTTGTACTCCCACATGACGTTGCCGCAGCCGTACTTGGGCTTCAGCTTGTTTTGGAGCGTGTTGACGATGTCCACGTACTCGGGCCAGCCGGACTTGACGTCGGCCGTGTCGCAGTGCGGCGTCGTCGCCGTGCAGGAGTACTGGTAGCCGCTGTAGTTCCACGACATCCAGGTGAGGTCCTCGGTGTTCTGGGCCATCGTCATCCCCAGGAACTCGTTCTGGCCGTTTACTTGGTGCTCGCCCGGCAGTATGCCGAGCGGGAAGCCGACCCAGGTCAGCCCTAGTATGAGGACGAGAAGTGGGCCCGGCAGGGACGCTGCACGGAAGGTGACGGCGAAGCTGGTCCACCGCTCTGCCAGCATCGCGTATATCTCGGCGACAGCCAGGGCTGCGAGCATGTACAAGGACAGGAACCAGAAGGGTTCGAAGCGTGCGTTCCACAGGATGCTCTGGGGCTCGTAACGGAACGTGATCGCGGAAACGACAGCGACCACGGCCCACAGCTCCCCCATCCGCCGGCGCCGGGCCAGGCTGAGCCCGGCACCCAAGGCAGCCAGGATGAACAGCCATGTGTCCTTGGGTGGGAAAAGCGTGGCGATGTAGTTGGTCGTGCGGGTGTAGCCCATGTCTGTGACATAAGGCCACCTCTCCTTGAACGGCAAGGACCACCAGGCGGTGACCAGGACACCCGCGACGGCGGTGGGCACGAACCACCGGAGGGCGCCCTGCCAGTCCCGGTTGCGCCAAGCGTGGGCCAGCACGACGTAGAGGCCAACGGCCGTGGCAAAGAGGAAGGGGATTATGTGGCACATCAGGGCGCAGGCCAGGACTACCGCGGCCACGGCCCTCCGGCGCCCTGTTTGGAGGCCGCCGATCACCAAGCCCACGAAGACCATTGCAAAGCAGAGGCTCCAGGCGAACGAGAACTCTCCGGCCATCGTCGACAAGATGTTGCCGCCATAGATGCTGAACTCGTTGCCGAACATGAACGGCAGGGTGCCTACGGCCATCACCGCGGGCACTGGGAACGGGGCCCGGGCCAAACGCCCCATCAGCCAGGCAGCGACGGGCATGAGGACCATTGGCGCCGCCGTGACAAGCTTGAAAGCGACGTTGTAACCGATCAGCTGGGACAGCCCAACGATCGTGTACATGGGAAGAGGGAAGTAGAAGTCCGGCGCCGGGAACCCGTCCCAGTTGGAGGTCGTCCAGCCCTCCAGGCGGAAATGCGGCAGTACCTGGTGCATCAGCACCCAAGGCATCAGCACGTGGGCGCCCGTGTCGCCCCCGGAGATGGTCGTGTTGAGGAACAGCATCGACGGCCCGAACTGCACGAAGACGAACACGACACAGGCCGCGACCACAACGAGCGTGACGATGCTCTCGAACTGGCTGAGAGCGGCGAAGCGCTCGGCCCACCACTTGCCCGCCCGAGCCAGGACCTCCTGGCCTCGCTGCGGCGGGTAAAGGATCTCGTCCTCGCGCTGGGCACCTGGTGAAGGTGCTGCAGACGACCCCGCAGAGGAAGGGCCAACAGCGGAAGGTCCCTCAGCAGGGAGCCCAGTAGTAGGGATCTCGGTGAGCAGGCCGCCAGCACCTGGGCCATCGTGCCCACCGTCGCCCGGCTCGGTTGGGCCCCCAGGGCCTACCGGCGCGCCGGCGTCGTCATCCGTGTAGGTCATTGCCCGCTATTTTTGCCGGTGCTGCTCCCCATTGGAAGGCATGAGCCTTCGACTGGAAAGTACGAGGTCAGGCAGTTGGGCGCCGGCAAGCCCCACGGCTGCGCCGGGTCAACGCCCCACGGTGGCGAGATCGAGGACCCCGGCGAGGGAAAGCACCCCGTCACGAGCTTCCCACCACCGCAGATCGCAAGACGAGCAACTGTGCAGTGCTACCCGCTCGCCGCTCACCATCATTTCGATGACGACCATTTCCCTCGTTTGGCAATTGGGGCACTTCATGGCCTTGCTCCCTGTCTCGAACTGCGGATCCCGCACCCCCGGCCGCCCGTCTCGGCGGAAACACCGGCAAGAAGTGTCTCGGCAGGAAAGTACCCAGTCCTTTAGCAAGTGGCCGACAGAATGTCCGCGTTTGCCGCGACGCACCCTTCTTCGGTTATTTCGACCGGATGAACCGTCGCGACACGACGAGCGCCGGCTTCAAAGGCCTACTCCTATAAAAGAGCGCTGAGCTGCTCACCCTCGGCACCGAGCGCCTTGGACGGCGCCGGCCCGCTTGCAAGGGCAGATCTGGCGTCCGGGCGCAACTCCCCGCGAGGGGGACGACCCGTGCCTGGCCCAGTCTGTTTCAGCCCAGTCTGTTTCAGCCCAGTCTGTCTTAGCCCAGCCTGTTGTAGCCCAGCCGCGTCCCGCCACTCGGCAGCGGGGTCGCCTGAAGATCGCGACGGCCGCCGGCGAGCTTGCGAAGCCGCTCCGTCGTTGCTCACAGGCGCTCCGTCGTTGCCCACAGCCGCTCCGTCGTTGCTCACAGAGTTGCGCGGACGGCCGGCCGCGGGTTCGCCAGCCTCAGCGAGCGATGAGCCCGCCGAGCCGGCTCCGGAAGTTGCCGCCTTGCGGCCGGAGCGCTTAGGGGGCACTGCCACCTCGTCGCCATTGCTGTCCAAGGTGACGCCGCCCCGCAAAAGCCTCCTGTCGACGCAGAACCAGCCCCGGGGGACCCGTAGGGCATTGGCATGCCGCTCGCACAAAGCCCACCGGTGGGAGCGGTCTTCGCCCGTCTCCAGCTGGTCGTCCAGCCAGGCACAGCGCGCCTCGTAGTCATAGGCCAGCCACGCGGCGGGCAAACCAGAGCATGCAGGGCGAGCGCAGCTGGGAGAAGTCACAGCTATGAAACTACTGGAGCCACCGAGCCTGAGCGCGCACCCACGCCCGCTGAACTGCTGCTTGTCATGGCAGCGCTGCCGCCAAACAACGGTTGCGGCCTAGGATCGGTCACCTATGAGCCGGCAACCCGGGGACATGAGACCTCGTCCGCCCGACCGTCAAAACGGTGGGGGTATGCCCATGGGCCCGGACCGCTCCTGGCGCTGGGTCGCCGCTGCGCTCCTCGCCATAGTGGTCCTCGCCCTGTTGGTGTCGAACGTCATGTCCGCCACGCAGCCACAGACCGTCAGCTACGGGCGCTTCATCACGGAGCTGGAGCACCACCAGGTGACCAGGGCGGTCGTCAGTGGCAACAGTGGGCTCGTCACCTTCACCACGCATGACGGCACCCAGTACGAGACCCAGGGCCCGAGCGGGACGGTGCTCGACCTGACTGAGTCGCCGTTGCTGAACAAGTACCTTGGCAAGGGGGTTTCCTACACCCCGTCCGGGCAGCCGTGGTACGTGAGCCTCCTACCAGACCTCCTTCTGGTGGCCGCTTTCATCCTGCTCATCATGTGGATGGCACGCCGCGCTCAAGGTCAGATGGGCGGCATAATGTCGATCGGGCGCAGCCGGGCCAAGGTGTACACGACTGAGCGACCCCGTACGACGTTCGCTGATGTCGCAGGCTACGAGGGCGTGAAGATGGAGATCAGGGAGGTCGTCGACTTCCTGCGCTCCTCCAGCCGGTTCAAGGAG
>DASSZK010000208.1:0-5533 GCA_035702845.1 Acidimicrobiales bacterium | reverse complement strand
TTGCACTCCGCTCCCGGGTCGCCCTCGGCGATGTTGAAGCACCGATGGCACCAAGTCACCCTGCTCTTGGCCGTGCTTATGGCTGTGGCCAAGCGGGCGGCCTCTTCGTTGGGCGCCTTCAGGAGGTAAAAAGCGATGCGTTGGGCCGATTTTGGCCCGATCCCCGGAAGGCGTCCGAGCTCGTCGATAAGTTGTTGGACGGCGGTGGCGTAGACCATTGCTTGGGCGGGGACCGGCGCTCAGTCTTCGACTACGGAGCCAGGGAAGGCTTCGAGTAGCCGCTGCTCCGCGGTCACCGGCGGCACGGAGCCGGCGTCGGTCAGCTCGTCGATAGAGGACAGGTCGTACTCCGGCTCGTCGGGCGCCGGCTCCGCGGCGACGTCGACGAGAGCGCTGGGGCCGGCGTCGATAACGAAGCGAAGCGGGACCGGCCGGCCAAAATGATCAGCCAATGCGGCCTGGATCTGCGCGTTGAACTGTTTGGCTTTTTCCACCATTACCGCGTTTGGCAAGGCAAAAACTGCGTAGCCGCCGGAAACTTCGCTGAAACGGCCCGTTTGCACGTACGCCCGGGTGCGCTGGTCCAACATGTCGAGGATCTTGTCCCCCCAGGCCAGGGTGATCTCGTCTCGCGTCGGCATCGGCTGCGACGTGGTCCCGGCCGCGTCCGGCGCCGAAGCCACCGTTGTCGCGTCTGGCATTGGAGGCGTCGGCGGGCGAGGGGCCTGCGCCGCCGGAGATGTGTGCTCGATCTCGGCTGGTCGCTCCACCGGGGGCACCGAGGCCCCCGTTCCAGGTGTTGGCGCCGAACGGCCGGCTCTGGACGGGACGGGCACAGGTGGAGCGGGCACAGGGGAGGCCGGTGTGGCAGGCCCAGCGGCGGGTGGCGCCCCCGCCCGCAAGATGGCTCCCAGGGCTACGCGGGCTTGGGCCGGCCCGGAAGGGGCGCTGCCTGCCGGCGACGGGGGAGTGGGCGGCACTACCGCTGGAGGCCCGGAAGTCGCCGGCTGTGCACCGGCCGATGGTTTTGCGGGGGGCCCCGTGCGGGGCGTCCCCGGGGCGGGGGTAGCGGCGCCTGCCGCGAAGCTCGGTGCGGCGCCGCCCGCTGCCGTGCCCGGGGAGGGACTGGTGTCAACGCGGGCCCGAAGAGCCGCCTCTAGGCGCTCGACCCGGTCCACCAGGGCACCCAGGGAGGTATCGAGCGCCGGCGAAGCCAGCCGGACCAGTGCTACCTCCAGGGTGACCCGAGGGTCGACAGCGTCTCGCATATCGATCAGGGACTGGCCCAGCACCTCCATCGCCCGCACCGTGGGGGCGAGGCCCATTTGGGTGGCCAGCTCGCCCAGCCGCTGGCGCTCGGTTCCCGGGGCGAGCACGAGCCGGGGGGCCTGCAAGGACAGGAAACAGTCGCGCAGGTAGGAAACGACCTCTGTACCGAGCCGGCGCGGTTCGCGCCCCGCATTGACCGCCGTGGCCACGGCTTCCAGCACCTTGCCGGGTTGGCGTTGTGCCAGGGCCTCGACGATGCCGGCTACGGGCGACGACTCGTCCACCTCGCCGCCGACGGCCGCCAGTTGCTCCAAAGCGGATTCGGCGTCGCGGGCCGAACCCCTGCCGCGCTCGACGGCAACGCGAAGGGCCTGGTCCGATAGCCCCAGAGCCGCGTCCTCGTTGATGTCGCTCAGCAGTTGACCAAGAAGGTCCCCGTCGAGCAGGTGGAACTGGAAGTGCTGGGTCCTGGACTGGATGGTGGGGAGGACCTTTTGCGGGTCGGTGGTGGCCAGTACGAACACGACGTGGCCCGGCGGCTCCTCCAAGGTCTTTAGTAGGGCACTGGCCGAGTCGGTCGTGAGCTGGTGCACCTCGTCGATGATGTAGACCTTCCACCGCCCTGGGGTGCCGAGGGCTACTCTCGACAGGAGATCCCGGGTCTCTTCGAGCTTGCGGTTGGAGGCGGCGTCAAGCTCGAAGACGTCCATCGACGCACCCTGGCGTACGGCGACGCATGAGGTGCACGTCCCGTCTGGCTCGCCCTCGACAGGTGACTCGCAATTGAGGGCCATGGCGAGGATGCGGGCGGTGGACGTCTTGCCTGTGCCCCGCGGCCCGCTGAACAGGTAGGCGTGTGCCACCTTGCCGTCGCGCACGGCGTTACGCAAAGCCCTGGTGACGTGCTCCTGGCCCCGCACCTCGGAGAAGCGCTGAGGGCGGTAACGCCGGTAAAGGGCTTGGTAGGGCTGGGCTTCGGCCACGGGGGCTAAGCCTAACGGGAGGTGCCGACGCCTATGAAGGGCAGGTCTTCGGTACCTGCCCAGGCATGAGCCCAGGCGGGATGTACAGGCCGTGGTAGTAAGACGAGGAGTCGGGCCCGCTCGGTGGCTGGTTCAGACCGGCGGTCCCAGTGCCACCTGAGGACGTCGTGGCACCTGAAGAAGTTGTGGCCGTTGCCGCGGTCGTCGACGTCGTCGGCGCTGCCGTTGTAACTGTGGTGAGGGCGCCACCACCTCCGGACACGCCGGAAAAATCCTGACCCGTCACCAGCACCAGCCGGTCAGCCGCCAAGCCCGGGACTTGCTGGGCCTTGGCCCCTCCACCGATGCGTGCTGCCAGCGCCTGAGCGGCAGCGGCATTGGCGGCTTGGGTGTACTCGACCGCACTGGTCGTGAAGCTGAACGCTCCGGCGTTGCCGGTCCCGGCGACTGTTACCCCCGCTGCCTTGAGCTCGGAGGCAGCCTGACCGGCTTGGCCGGATATGCCCGAACCGTTGAGCACCTCCACACTTAAGGTGCCGGGGCGGTGAGAAGAAGCCGCAGCGGCCGAGCCCGATGTGGACTTTGCACCAGCGGGACCGGTCGTCGTGGTGGTGCTGGCCGGGAGCCCGTAGGTGAGGAACTGGTGGACCATGGCCTGGTCCTGGCTGGGGACCGGGTCGAGGGCGCCGGGCACCGATGTCGAATTTACGTTGGGATAGGTCCAGTCGGGAATACCTGCCGCGTTGGTGTGGCGCAGGTCCAGGGCGAGGCTCAACATCAGGTTGCTCGAGAAGGTCGAGTCCACAGTCAGGCTGCTGGTGATGCCCGAGAGTATGTGTGCGGCGGCGATCGGGTTGGTCGGCGCGACGTGCTCCGCCTTTTTGATCACGGCCTTGATGAACGCCTGTTGGCGCTGGATGCGGGCTAGATCGCTCTCTGGCACCAGTTGGTACTGCCACGTGCCGTTTAGGTAGTACTGGTACTCGCGGGAGCGGACGAAGGCCAAGGCTTGAGCACCCTTGAGCAGGACACAGCCGGCGTTGGGGACCACGAGGTTGGAGTACAGGTCACGAGCAGGGGCGGGGAAGTACTGGTAGACGCCGCCAACGGCCTGTGAAAGCTTCGTGAAGGTGGCGAAGTTGACGACGGCGAAGTGGTTCACCGGTATGCCGATATCTGACTCGATCGTCCTGACGAGCAGGTCAGGGCCGCTGCCGAATGCAGCGTTGATCCGGGTGATGCCCATGCCGGGGACGTTCACGAGTAGATCCCGGGGGATCGACAGTAGGGCGATGCTGGAGGTGGCGGGCACCACACGGACAAGGACGATGGTGTCCGAGCGCTGCCCCGTCACCTGGGTGTCATTGCCGAAAGCGGTGCTCCCGCCGCTCCCAAGGTTGCGGGTATCGCTGCCGACCAGCAGCATCGTCATGGGTTGGCCCGCGGGTGCAACAACGAGGTGCTTTATAGGCGGAAGGATGTGGATGTGGCTGAAGCTCCAACGTATGTACCCGTAGCCCGAGGCGGCGAGGGCGATGAACAGGAACACCACGACATTGGCCGCGATCAGTAGCCGGCGCGGCCAGCGCCTTCGTGCCAGTGCCTTCGCCACCCCTAGATCTTCGCCGGCCGCGGGCTTCTTGGCGCGGGGCCCATCACCGTCCAGACGTGCACCATGACTACCAGCGCTTGCGTGAGCCATATGTTCCCAGGTTAAGGACGACGGGGCCCGAACGCCCCTCGGGTCGGCGGGGAGGTCTCCCTAGAGAGCGGGCGGAGCGGTAGTCGAGCGGGCATGGCACCGAAGTGTGTGCCCGACCGGCGCCTGGTACCCGGCGCGACGGTCAGGCTGCCTACGGCACACGAGGCGGTCCGCTGAGGGCTGCTGCCGTCAGGCCCTGACCCGGTTTGCGGCGCCCCGTTGCGCAGGGCCCGACCGCCGCGCCCGGCACCAGATGCCTGGTTCAGCGTTGGCGGTCAGTACAGGCTAGCCTGTCAGGACGCTGGAGGGGTGCGAGAGCGGCCGAATCGGCACGATTGGAAATCGTGTGTGGCGCAAGTCACCGTGGGTTCAAATCCCACCCTCTCCGCCATCGCCGCCCATGGGCGAAGTGGGGCGCGTGGTATTCGGGTACCTGCCGCGACTTCGGCTGGTTCTGGCTGGTTCAGAGCGTTCCCGTGGTGGGTTGCGCTTCGTCAAGCAGTAGTGAAGGCCCGTCGGGTTAGCCATGGTGATCCAGTTCGGCATCTCGCGCACCACGGTGGCACCGAGGGACAGGTGCTGCCGGTGACGCTAATCGACAAATGCCGTCAGCCCCGCCACCTGCACAGCCCGACACTAACGGGCACCGGTGGATAGCAGACTGCCAAGGCAGGGAGGCCGCGGCGGTCTAGCGCCGAGCGCCGAGCGACAAGGCCCAGGATGCCCCGTTACCGATCGTGGCCAAAGCCCAATGAGCCGAACCGAGCGGATCGCCGATTTCGCGCCTCAGCGCCTCCAGGGCGTCCAGGCCCACGGAGCGGGGAGCGGGGAGCGCCGTCATTACGCACGTCAGGCCAGAGGTTGGCGCGAGCCCTCTGCGTAATGCTCGCCATGTCCATCAGGAGCGACGGTGTACGGCGCGTAGCCCGGACCGATCTCTTGGCTGGCGACCTTGGAGAAGATGAGGGTGATGGAATGGGCGTTGGCTTCGATCTTCACTTCGTGAAAGTCGATGCCGATCTGACCGCTCCACTGTTTGGCGCGCTGGGAGTCCTCGACGACGGTTGCCCCCGGGTACAGCTCTTGCGACCCGACGCCCCAGACGTATCCTGTGGCATCACGGCCGGCAGAGTGCACATGCAGCAGCTCGTCGTTGAGTGATCGCTTCCAGACATCGGGTCGGACGCGAGAGTGGACTGTGACCTCGACGCAGTGTTGGAAGAGCACCCGGACATGGCGAGGTACCAGTCCGTATTTTGGGTTGGGGTCGACAGGTTCATAGAAGATGATTTCGTAGTCCCTCATGTATGGAACGAATCCATGAAACATCAGTTGCTTGTCGAATAGCTCAGCAAGGGCCGCGTCGAGCTCAGTTCTGTCCACGCGATCGACCGTACATCGAGGCGCTGTGCGAGTCACGGCTCGTGGCGCGCCAGATTTCTTGATCGGCGCTGGCCGCGCATGAAGCCCCAGACCCCCCCGCTTCTGTTCCGCGGCGACGTGAACCTCGACGGCCCACCCGAGTCGCTGCCGCTGTTGCTCGAACAGCTCGCCGGGCGGGCCACCAGCCCCCTGAACG
>DASSZK010000084.1:0-31564 GCA_035702845.1 Acidimicrobiales bacterium | reverse complement strand
CACCAGTTGAGCAAACATCAGGGGCTTCGGCCGCGCATCCTATTATCGGATTACCCGGACCTTGCAGCTCTCTGCGAAGACTATGGGGCAGACTTGCTGTCCAAGGGTTACGCTGAGCAGGGGAGTACTGAGTACGGCTTTGCCCGTATGCCCAACGGGCTCGTACTCGACACGTTTATGCGCCGCCTCTTTCGCGCGGCCCTGATGCGGGCAGAGGGCACAGGCAAGGCACTGCCTCCTAACCCGCTCGTGCCTGGGGAATGTGACGCTTTTGTATCGTGGCTGGCTACTCCGCCCGAGGACAGCCCTCGACGGAACCTGAGCCGCTACCTGCTGTCTTTGCATTCTGGGCGTGCCGACCTGAAGGAAGCGTTCCCCGACCCCGAAGGTGCCAACTTTGAGAGCTTCGCCGCCTGGGTGGGGCATGAGGCAGCAGCGGGGCGGATACCCGTGGCTCTGGCTGGGATCGGCGCACCGCCCGCCGCCCACAGGCTTCAGTACGAAGCTGGCCGTCAGGTCGGCCGAGTGCGGCGCCGGCTGGCGGCCGTACCGGTGCCGGGCACCGAACATGAGGTTGTCCGGCTCAACCTGGCTGGGGCGGTTCGTGGGCTTGACAAAGCTGTGGAGGCGATGCCTCTACCAGGCGAGGCGCGAAGAGTAAAGCTCAATGCTCATAGGGCGCTGGGCCGCCTCGAACGGCGCTTGATGGCTGTGCCGGTGCCGGGTACCGGGGATGAGCGCGTCAGGATAAATATGGCCCGCGCGCTGGGGCGACTGGAGTCGCGCCTACTCGCCGCACCTTTGGCGCCCGCACCAGAACCATCGGCTCCGAGCGCGGCGGAGCCCTCCAAGCCGGGTATACGGGTAGCGGGCTACTTCACCACCGAGTCGGGTGTCGGGGAACTCGGCCGCCTAACTATCGCCACCGTCAGGGAGGCGGATCTCCCCCTTTCCACATACCTCGAGTCCTCGTCGGTAAGCCGCCAAGCGCACCCGTTTGATGGCCGTGCTGATGACTATGACGTCAACCTGATCTGCGTCAACGCGGACGAACTGCCCAATTTTGCCCGGCGGGTCGGACGGACGTTTTTCGACGACCATTACACGATCGGGCTTTGGGCCTGGGAACTCGAGCAGTTCCCAGAAGCTTTCAGTGCCGCCTTCGACCATGTAGATGAGGTGTGGGGGATCAGCTCCTTTGTCCGGGATGCCATTGCCGCGACAACTAACAAACCTGTCTTTGCCTTTCCACTTCCGATCCTAGATCCTCTACCTGGGGTCGGTACGTCGAGTGCTGGGCTACCGCCGTCCAAGGCTTCCTTCGACTTGCCGGACAGCTTCACATTCCTCTATTGCTTCGACCTCCTCAGCATCTTCGAGCGGAAGAACCCTCTTGGTCTTGTCGAGGCTTTTAAGCGCGCCTTTACCAGGGACGAGGGACCGATCCTCGCGATAAAAGTCCTAAACAGTGACCTCGAACCGGCGTCCATGAGACGGCTCCTGGACGCGGTGGCAGGACGTGAGGACATCAAGGTGATTGACGGGTACTTAGACCACGATCTGAACCGGGCATTGATGCAAGCCGCTGATTGTTACGTCTCATTACACCGTAGCGAGGGGTTTGGCTTGACGATGGCGGAAGCGATGGCCATGGGCAAACCGGTAATTGCCACCGGGTACTCCGGGAACCTGGACTTCATGGACGACGAGACGTCCTATCTCGTCTCATGGCGCCCTGGCTTTGTGCCATTTGGCTGCCAACCATACCCCGCCGGTGCTCGGTGGGCCGAACCTGACTTGGACCACGCCGCCAGTTTGATGCGAAGGGTCTATGACCGACCGGCGGAGGCTGAAGCGATTGGTGCGCGTGCTCGAGAGTCTGTGCTCTCAAAATACGGCGTGGGCGTCCGTGCAGCCTTTGTGGCGGAGCGCTATCAAGAGGCGCGTGCAACTCTGACCGATCGGCGGCGGCCGCGATCGGCGGCCATGGCGCCCAGGGCTGTAGGGGAGGGTGGCTCCGGGCCGCAGGTCTCGGGCGAGCTGGTACAACGTGTGACCCGACCGCGCTCACTGGAAGCACCGAGCCGACACCCCCGATCGGCTTTTATCTACCGCAGGGTCGTCGCCCGGGCGCTCCGGTCTCACGCCGACCACGATCGGGAGGTCCACGGTGACTTGGCTCGAGCGTTAGAAGCGTTGCAGAGCCGGTTCGAGGGTGACGTCGGCCAGATCCAGCAACTTATCGGTCTGCTGAGGCAAGATATCGACAAGGCGGCGGCTGGCCTCGAGGACTTCGATAGACGGTTGCGTGAGACAACTGATGCCTTTGAGGGTGCTTCAGCTGAACAGATGCGCCTGTCGCACTGGCTGGAGCGCCTGAGCGGCGAGGTAGAAGGTCATCAAGTTGAGCTCAGTTCTCATGGAGCGGAGATTTCTACCCACCAGGTCGACCTAGCAGGTCATCGAGCTGAGATCGACGCGCTCTCGGCTGGCGCCGATACGTTGTGGAGGATCGCCGGCGCGAAGGGCGAGTTCCTAAGCAAGGCTGTAGAGCTCACACGTGAGCTCTACAGCCTCCCGTATATGGCGGATCCTGGGGTCTTCGAGATTGAAGGTCCTGACGGGGGTTCCGTTCTCGGATATGGCGCCGAACGTCTGTCGAAGGACGGCTACGCTAGTTTTGAAGATATTTTCCGGGGACCGGAAAGCTTTATACGGGACCGCCTGCGTCCGTACCTGCAATACTTGGTCCAGAACCCTCCGGTAGTGGACCTCGGTTGCGGACGGGGTGAGATGCTCGAGCTACTTCACGAGGCTGGTGTCGATGCCCTCGGCATTGATTCCGACCCCACGATGGTCGCCCGCGCTCGAGACAAAGGCTATGACGTCCGAGAGGAGGACATATTCGTGTACCTCTCGGATGCCTCAAACGAGTCCGTTGGAGCGGTCTTCTCCGCCCAAGTAGTTGAGCACCTAGATGCGGCACTCGTCGTCCGTATGTTGGAGAGCTCGCTGCGCGTTCTCCGACCAGGCGGTCTGCTAGTTATCGAAACGGTCAACCCCTACCCGATCCAATCCTTCAAGGCCTTCTGGACGGATCCAACACATCGCACAATGCTCTACCCGGAGGTGCTTCTCCAGCTCTGCTCCTCTGTTGGGTACTCCGAAGCATTTGTGGTTTTCCCAAATGGCAGTGGCGACCTGTCGCAGGACCGGTGGTCCCAGGGGGAGTATGCCGTCGTTGCCCGAAAGATGCTGAGCGATGATGAGCACGCGCCTTAGACAGCCGAAGGCGCGGGTTAAACGCCCCAGGACTTATGTAGCCCCAAGGCGTCCGGCGCAACCCTCGACTGTCGTAGGTCCGGGGGCTGGGCTCGCAGCATCCGGCCCTCAGCGTAAACTCCTCGCCTTCGCAATCTGCGGAGCAGCTGCGATCGTCATTACCTGCACTGTGTGGGTGTCTCCTACGTCGCGTTGGATTGGGGGTTCGAGTGACCCGATGAAGTTCATGGAGTTCATCGGTTGGTTCCCATTTGCGGTGATGCACGGTCACAACCCGCTCATGAACGATTACGTCAATCTCCCCTCGGGGTCGAACATGATGTGGGACACCACCGTGCCTTTGGTCTCCTTACTTCTTTGGCCAATCACGGCCCTTGGTGGGGCCATCTTGACGTGGAACGTCGCCATCACCTGCGGGCTCGCCCTCGACGGATGGTGCACCTACCTGTGGCTGCGACGCCGCACGTCCAGTGCTTGGCCTGCCCTCGCTGGCGCGCTATTCGTGGAATTGGGCCCTTACGCTACTACCCGAGCTCATAGCCATTTGAACCTTTTGCTCTTCTTTCCCCTACCATTACTCCTGATCCTCCTAGAGCGATCGCTTGAAGGTATCTCTAAGCGCAGGGACGGCATCGCTGCAGGCTTGCTGGCCGGCGTGCAGTTGCTTTTGTGTGAAGAACTCCTAGCTATCGTTGCGGTCGCTGTGACGGCCACATTGGCCCTCGGCGCGATTATGTACCGCCGTTGGGCGGCCGTCTGTATTCGCCGGCTGATCTCGCTCGCACCGGCTGCTGTGGCGAGCGCTGGCATCGTGGCGGGCGTTCCCTTGTTTTACCAATTCTTCGGTCCCGGGCGCATCATTGGGCCGATCCAGCCGCCCGGCGTCTACGCAACAGACGTGACGAACCTCCTCGTGCCGGGGCATATACAGCCCTAAGCCCTAGTTTTGCCCACCATGTGGCAGCTAATTGGGTCGGCGGCGTTATGGAGAATGACGCCTACATCGGCCTGCCCCTGCTTGTCGTAGCGGTCCTCGTGACACGGTCGCGGTGGCGCGAGAGGTGGGTTCGTATGCTCACCTTGGGTTTGCTTGTGGCCATAGTACTGAGTCTCGGCAGCCATCTACACGTGGACGGTCATTTGTTGACTGCCATTCCATTGCCCGGTGACATCCTCGCGCACGTCCCGGTATTCGATAGCATCCTTCCGGCCCGCTTCGACGTGTTAGTGGATCTCGTAATGGGGGCATTCCTCGCCCTCTATGTCGATACGGTGCGATGGCATGAAAAGGGCACCCAACGGAACGGCGCCGCTCTCCTTGTCCTCGCCGTCGCGATTACACTGGCGCCGCAGGCGCCGTTGCCGACGTACTATCCAGCCATACCGCGTTACTTCAGTTCGGGTGGTGATGTCCGCAGACTGCCTCGTGGCATCGTCGCTTTGGTGGTGCCATACGGCGATGGAGAGGACACTATGGCTCCGATGCTCTGGCAGGAGGTCTCGAACTTTCGGTTTAAGATGGTGGCCGGGGCCATGTACACGGCTGGCAAAGACGGAAGGGCGTCGCTGGGACGGTCGCTATGGGGCACCGGAACCACAATGGATTGCATAATGCAACTGGAGCAGTCCGGTCAGTCCCCGAAGTTATGCACGTCTGATCCAGTGCAGGTGGTGCGGTCGGCGCTAAGGAACCTTGGTGTCGGGGTGTTGATCGAGGGGCCGCTGGGGTACCCTCCCCAAACGGCATTCAGCCCACGGTTGACGGCGTTGTTGAGCAAGGTGGTTGGTCATGGCCCAGTGGCGGACCAAGGGGTGCTCGTCTGGAGGCATCCCTGGGCGTGATGCCTATGTACGTCTCGACCATAGCCGCTCGCATCCCTCCGGTGATCCGCTCGGGCGCGGGCCCATGGACGCGGTAATACGATAACCGTCGTACCCCGAATGGTGGGCTCAGACGAGCGCTATCGCGTAGAAGTGTACTGTGTACCGGCCGCCGTTGGTCGTTAAGTCTCGTTCGTATAGCGCGAAGTCAGTGATTTGGGGTGGAGCGTATTCAGCGTCGTAGCCCAGGTTCGAGGGGGCTGACATGATGTGCTCCTGCCCGGCGGTGGCGGCGATGAAGCGGTAGCTGCCGACATTTGATGTCATCTGGATGGCTCGCGCCTTGAGAATAAGATTCTCAACTTTATATATGAGCGATGTGCCCACGCCGGTGAACGTCGCGACCACGATTGAATTGCGCGGTGCCTTGGGGACCTGGATTGACGAGCCAAAGCTAGCGTGAACAGTCGAAAGCGGTCGGGGGGCCCCGCACCGGCTCGCGCTGTGGCGAAGAAGCTGCCATTGTCCTGATGCGATTACCTGGACGTAATGACAAACCGTCTGTACATCCGCGGACGGCGATTCGAAGTAGGGATCCTGATCGATCCCTTCGTAGGTTACGACGGGCTGGGCCAGGATGAAGCGGGGCGCGTGCCTGGAGACGAGGAACTGTGTGTTGAGCTGGTCGAGCGAGCTCGTGTATGCGCTGTACTGCTGGAGTACGGGCTCAGGGTCCCAGCGCATGTGCGGGTACGCCCAGGCAACTGTGTTTTCGTAGGGCTCGACCGCTACAGTTTGCCCGGATATCTTGGCAAGCATGGCGCTCGGTAGCGCATAATTCGCGACGAGCGCGCGTTGGGCGGAAGTCATTATTGCGGTCCCTGTTGCTCCCAGCGCAGCCTCAGTTTCAGACGCAAAACTATGAACTCCGGTGGCGAGTGAGACCACGTTGGAGGGTACCGAGGCGGCTGCTGTCCACGTGAGTAGGCACGCCAGCGCACTAATTGGCAATAGCCGTCTTATATACGTAAGACTATGCCAGGGAACGGAGAGTAGAGCGACCGACATTAGGCCGAAGAACTCGAGATCGTGCCCGTCGTGCCGGACGAACCCCTCCTTCAGGGCGATCCAGGCGAAGGCGGCATAGGCCAGCCATAGTGCAAACGGGCGGCGCAGTTCCTGAGTGGGTGACGCCCAGCGTAGGAGCAGTGCCAAGGCGAGGATGAACAATAGGGCATAGACCCATTCGTCGGTCCTTCCAACTTCGAGCGACATCGCCCCCGAGTAGCCGCTAGCCACGTTGAAGGACATCTTTAGGTACTGGTATAGGTTCGCAGGAGAATTGCCTGTTGCCAGCCAGAAGAAGAGGACACTGGCCGCGAAGGACCCCGCGGCGACCGCGGTCGCTTTGCGCCAGTGCTGAGACTGGAGCAATAAGGCGACGACCAGGCAGGCGGCCAGAAGCCCGACAGAGAACTTAACAAGTAGGCCAAAGCCAGCGAGAGCGGGAAGCGCGATCTGACCGAGTAGGACGGCGCGTCCACTGCGTGCGTGTGTCCATGCGACGTAAATTAGGAGTGCGCATGCCATCAGTAGGTCAGCGCCATCAACGATAGCTATCGTAGTGGCGCCCACCACGAATGTTGCGGCTGCGGCAGGTAGAGGGGGTAGTTTACGTCGGCATTCACCGAGCAATAGGGCGTACAACAACCATCGGGAGCAAGCGAGGTAGGCCAGGCTCAAAGTGGCCGTCAGGTGGTAGTAAAGCTCCGGCACCACCAGGAACCCGAGCGGGCCATAAGTAAAGTCAATTCGAGGACCCCATGCTAGGTGCTTTTCGAGTGCCATCGCCAACCCGGCCTGCCAGGACTGGTCCAAGCCTGCCTGGGGAGCCAGTTGCGTGCCCGGCCACGTGAGAAGCGTGAAAAGTCCTGCTAAAAGGCTGACCCAGAGGATGGGTTTGCGGACAAGAAGGCCGCTGACCCGTTGCCTCACCATTGCGACGCGGTTAGAACGGCGCGCGGGTCTCTTCCGTAGCTTTCGGTAAGAACGCGATTGCGCTAATCGGAGTCTGTCTGGAAGGTGGGGCGTCGAAACCTTCATCTGATCAACCTACGTGGTCGCTGGCGTGGACAGCAGCTGGGTCTGCGGGGCCGTCGGCCGTGTCATGGGAAGACGTCAGAATGAGCCGCTGCCGTTGGCCCTCTGGATCTGGGACCAGTGAGCCGTCATCAGTCGGCCGGACACGTACACGCCCGAGCGGCCAAGCGGCTAGTGCCGTCACTATGGCGAGACCGCCAACCCCGACAAGTCGAATGCGATCTCCGGCCTCGGCCATTCCTAACGCGGCACCTCCGAGGACTAGGCCAGCGCCATAGATGGTACCCACCGCCTGGTGTACAGAGAAGCCCAGACGCAACAGCCTGTGGCTGGTATGGTCCTTCCCCCCTTGGAAGGGGCTGCGATGATGGGCAAGTCTCGAAACGGTGACGAGTGTCGTGTCGAAGACAGCGACACCGGGGATGGCGACGATCACCGCAATTGGCACTCGAGTGGGGGCCGGCCCGCGCAGCTTGAGCAGCAGCACGGCGATGACGAAACCAAGGAAAAGGCTGCCGGCGTCACCCATGTAGATCTTGGCGGGGTGGAAGTTGGACCGGAGGAAGCCCGCCGCGCAGCCCGCCATGGCCAGGGCGAGAGCCGCAACGAGGTAGCGTTGCTGGAGAGCGGCAACACCGAAAATGGCCAGACAGGCGATGGTGGCGATACCGGCTGACAGGCCATCCATATTGTCCAGAAGGTTGAAGGCGTTGGTGATGCCAACCACCCAGATCACTGTGATGGCGTCGTTGGCAAGCGTTGGCACACCGGCGAGATGAGCATTGGACCCAAGAGCACACACGGCGACGGCTGCGGCGATCTCGAAGGCAAGGCGCAGAACTGGGCTCAAGCCCCCCACTCGGAGGTCATCGACCAGGCCGACTATTGACAGCATTACCCCTAGCCCCAAGAAGCCGACGAGTTGGTAGTAACCGCTGGGCGGGGGGTCGACGGCGTTCCCGATCAGGACGACAGCGGCGAAGGCTATGACTATGGCTGCGCCGCCGAGGTACGGGACTGCCTTTTCGTGAGACTTGGCAGGACCGGGATGATCGAACGCTTCGATCCGAAGAGCAACGGCCAAAGCTACGGGCACGAGAACCAAGCTCATGGCGAGTGCAGCCACGAGGATGACCAGGTAGCCCCATGCCGGAATGGAGCTCATGCGCGGGTGGCGTTGGACAAATGGACCGGCCTCACAGGTACTCGACCATGGCGCCGCGACACCGGTGCCGCGTGTCCAGGACGTGCCCAGAATGGTCCACAACGACGTCGTAGTCCACATCGTCGTGGTCAACCAGCAAGAGGGTCAGGTCAGCGTCGTGCAGTTCGTCCGGCGTAGCTTGTGCTGGACGAACCTTGGCTGCAAGTGGGCCGAGATCTTTGGGGCTTATGTGACTGTCTACGTAGGCGAGTGTCGACCCGAAATCCGCTAGGCGTTGAGCAACGCGGATAGCAGGGGACTCCCGGGCATCCGATGTGTTGCGCTTGTACGTGAGCCCTAGAAGCAGGATGCTGCTCCTGCTGGCGGCGATCCCCAGCCGATTGAGAGTAAGAAGCACTCGGTTGGCGACATAGTCCGGCATGTGATCGTTGACGTCGTTCGCAAGCTCAACAAAGCGGAACGTCCGTCCAGCGATGGTCCGTAGGTGCCACGACAGGTAGCTCGGGTCGATGGGCAAGCAATGCCCGCCAACTCCCGGCCCGGGATTGAAGCGCATGAACCCGAACGGTTTGCTAGCGGCAGCGTCGAGAGCCTCCCAGATGTCGATGTCGACATCGTTGGCGAACATTGCGAGCTCGTTTACCAGCGCGATGTTGACATGGCGAAAGGTGTTCTCGATCAACTTTGCCAGCTCGGCTTCTCGCGGGCGCCGTACGGGGACGACCTTGTCGACGAGTTCCCCGTAGAAAGCCTCGACCGCCGCCAATGACCTCGGGCCGACTCCCGATACGACCTTGGGTATGCGGTGAAAAGGGTACTGCGCGTTGCCGGGGTCGATGCGCTCGGGGCTGAAGCCGAGGTTGAACTCGTCTTCGGGTGTCAACCCCGTCAACTCGGCCAGCATGGGGCCTATCAGGTCCTCGGTGGTGCCCGGATAGGTCGTCGACTCGAGCACGACAGTCGACCCGGGCCGAAGGTGGGGGGCTAAGGCACGAGTGGCCTGTTCTACGAAAGACAAGTCGGGTGACCCATCTCGTAGGGGCGTTGGGACGGTGATCACTGCTATACCGAAGCCAGCCAGTGATGAGCTGTCGCTGGACGGCTCATAGCGAGCTGTGGCGAGCGCACGTCGCAGATCGGTGTCGGTGACGTCCTCGACGAAAGAGCGTCCGCTTGCCAGAGCAGAGACCCGTCGATCGTCGATGTCGTAGCCGACCACCCGGTGGCCGACTTCAACGGCGCGCATGGCGAGGGGGAGGCCCACGTACCCCTGGCCCATCACCACCACGTGCCCGTTGCCAGTTGCCGTGGTCATCGGTTCGCCCTCGTAGCAGCGCCCACCTCGGCGAGGAGGCTTTGGTACGCCGTATCACGGGGGTTGTCGGCCAGTGCCTGGTGCGCTAATTTCTCGGCCGACGACAGATAGAGGTGGACGAGGACGGGTACTTTTCCCTCCAGCCGCGCCAGCTCCAGGTTTATCTGTGCGGCGGTGGCCGGGTAAGCGCCAGATAGCGGTTCGTCGGCCGCCGCTTTCATCGCTGCGGTACGGGCTAGGACCAGGGACGCGTTCGCCTGCGAGGCTGACGTAGCGTGGCTGGCGATGCTGCTGTCCACGATGGCCTCGTTCAACGGGTACGTCGGCTCTGCGGGGTTGAGCGAGATGGCGTGGTCGAGGTCGGTGTAGAAGGTGTCGCTCACCTCTCGACTGGTGGTACCCGCCACTCCAACGGCACGGGCTTGGGCGACGCTTTCGTAAGCGGCCCAGTAATCGTGGTCTGCCCGGTATGGGGCGTCAGCGAAGATGCCGAGCACTACGACCCCGGCGAGGCAAAGACCCGCCGTTACTGCTGCCGGGCCCCACGTGGAGGCTTGCGACCGAGGGCGCTTGAGCGGCGAGCCGGTGATCTCTGCCGCAGGGTTGCCTGCAGGAGAGGGCGCCACCGTGAGGGCGTACGTGCAGCCTGCGAGGACCCAGAACAGCTCGCTAAGCCCGATCTGTTGGACATTGAAGCTGGCCTGGACGACATAGGCGGCGATGGCGGCAGCCAAGACGCTGAGCGTCATTCTGTGCCGGCGGTATTCGGCGCCCCCGTCACCGTTGCCCACCTCTTGCTGGCGCAACGATCTCCAGCCCATTACCGCTCGCCTTGCGAGTAACACCAGTACTGCCAGCCAGAGGACCAAGCCGATGGGGCCTTCATCGGCCAAGAAGTTCATGAAGATGTCGTGGGCGCCGTTGACAAGGTAATTGGGCCCGAGCGAGTGCACCCAGGCGGCACTTTGGTAGCGGGGGTAGACGAGGGCGAAGTTGTCTGGACCGATGCCGGTGAGCGGATGGTCACCGGCAATCCGGACGGCTGAGCCCCAGATTTGGAACCTTTGCCAGATGGAGCTGCCAGTGCTTGTCTGGAACAGGGTGGACATCTTGTGGGAAAGGAACCGGCTGCCCCCCGCCGCCATGGCCCCTGCCACGACCACGACTACCCCCGCCGCTGTGCCGGCGTAGAGCCTGGAGCGCCTACTGACCTCTGGCGCCATGCCGACCGCGAGCACTGCCAAAGACACGATTACCGCAACCCAGGCGCCGCGCGCCGAAGTACGGATTATCTCGGCGATGATGACTAAAGCGAGCATGCCAGCCGCTACCCGCCACCAGGTCCGGGACGCGCCAAGCCCGAGGACGAGGACGGCCGGTAGGGCCATCGACAGGAACCCCCCGAGGTGGTTCGGGTTGCCCAAAGTCGAGAAGATCTGCCCGGCAAAAGACGATGCGTGCCAATTGATGAAGTCCCAGGCCGCACCATGTACCTCGGTGTCACGCAGCTGGATGAGGCCGTATACCGCGACGGCGCTACCGGCACAGAGGAAAACAGCGCTGATTGCCTGGCGTACGTCCTCGGGGTCGAGAGACTCCGCCGCAACCATGAACAAAACCCCGAAGCAGCCAGCCGCGTAGAAGCCATCGTAAGAGCCGTAGTTGCCGAGCAGGCTGACGTGGGTGTCCATGCCTGCGAGAGCGGATAACAGCGTCCAAAGGACCAATGCCCCCACTGCCCATTGCAGGCCATTGGCCCACCTCGGGCGCTCGCCACGGGTGGTCATTGCCACAAGCCAGAGGGCCAAGAGCAGCAGGCAGCCGATCGCCATCACCGTGAACTTCGGGAGGTTGAACACGTCGCCGGTGTGGGGGTCGAACACTAAAGGCAACGCCGCCGCCAGCACTATCAAGGCGCCGGCACGCGCGGCGCGCAGGGGTTGCTTTGCCTCGATCACCTGTGCCACTAATTGGGCGGCACCCATCGCCGCGCCGACCAGGGCGGCCACAAAGACCGCAAAGCTCCACTTCGTCGCGCCAGTCGCCGTCGTGAGGACCAAGATCAACGCGGTGACGCCGGCGAGGATGAGCGACCACAGGGGAAGGCCCGTGCGGGGCTCCCTATCAGCCAGGGAGTGCCCCTTGCGGTCCCGGTGCGGGCCGGGGCGGCTCGGGCCGCGTTGGCGTAGTCGAAGTTGTGCCGGTGCCGCTACCGGGGGCCGCACCACCGGGGATGCCTTGGATCGGGCTCCACTGCCCGACGGGGAGCGCCGCCGCGGGTCGCTGGTCCGGGTCACTCGCCAAGGTTAGGCCAACAGCGTGACACGATGACTACATGGGCCGCGACGACAAGACACTCCAAGGCGGAGTGCTCATGCTCCTCACGAGGATGAACATCGGGGGCCCGGCTCGCCAGGTCCTCGACATCGCCCGCGAGATGCAGCTCGTCATCCCACTCGGTGTGGCCGCCGGGCGTACCGCCCCTGACGAGGGGGAGATGACAGACGCCGCCGTCGCCGTGACGGGGGTCCCGCTCGTCCGCCCTCTTAGCCCTGTCCTGGATGCCCGGGCGCTCGCTGCTTGCCGCTCGCTTTTAGGGCGCCGGCGCCCGGGAGTGCTCCACACTCACATGGCGAAGGCCGGTACCCTCGGCAGGCTCGCCGCGCTGAGCTTGGCGCCGGCAAGACGACCTCGGCTCGTGCACACGTTCCACGGTCATGTGCTCGACGGCTATTTCGGCCGCCGCCAGCGCGACGCCTTCCTCGGCGTCGAGCGTTGGCTGGCCAGGTTTACCGACCGGTTCATCGCCGTGAGCCCTCAGGTCCGCGACGAGCTTTTGGGGCTCGGCATCGGCCGCCCCGAACAGTACGAGGTCATCCCACTGGGCCTCAACCTCAACATGATGTTGAGGGTAGGGCCGCCTGGCGGGACTGGGCCGCTGAGAGCGGCTCTGTCTATGGGGCCAGACGTGCCGTTGGCGATTTGCGCCGCCCGGCTGGTCCCGATCAAGGACCATGCGACCTTGCTCAGGGCTCTGCGGGAGGTGCAGGGGTTGAACCTTGCCCTCCTCGGCGACGGGGAGCTGCGCTCCTCGCTGCAACAACTGGCACATGAGTTGGGTGTCGGCGACCGCGTGCATTTCATGGGCTGGTGGTCCGATATGGCCGGCGCGCTGGGGGATGCCGACGTCGTGGTCTTGGCGAGCCGTAACGAAGGGACCCCGGTGGTGCTGATCGAGGCCCTCGCCGCGGCTCGCCCTGTTGTCGCCACCGACGTGGGTGGTACGTCTTATGTTGTGCAGCACGGGCGCACGGGCCGGCTTTGCCCTCCGGGGGACGAGGGAGCTCTAGCCGAAGCCCTCAAGCAGGTGTTGAGTGACAAAGCCGGAGCCGCGGCGATGGCGGAGACGGGCCGCAGCGTTGTCCTCGAGCGGTTCTCCCTGGGGGCGGCGCTCGCCAACCATCTTCGCCTCTACCAGGACCTTCTTGCACTTCCGTCGGCTTGACCTGCACCTTTTGCTCCGATTCGGCTGCTAACGTGTCCCGCAGTGGCTAGGTCCTCACGAAGGGCCCCGGTAAGCGGCGGCACCGGGCCCATGGAGCGCGCAGACATGCCTGCCATTGATGGCGCGGAGCTCAGCATCGGCCCTATGACTCCCTGCAGGGCGACAGCGGCGACAGGCCAGGAAGCCGAGAGCTCGGGGCTCGGCGACCCAGGCGTCACGCTGAGTGAGATCCTGCCCCTCGAAGACCGCCCAAGTGCGAACGACCTTGACGGGCGGCGGCGGACCTTAGTGACGCGTGGGCCCCTAAGCCGTCGTTCTGACGTACGCCGGGGTACGGCGGAGCAAGAGGTCCAGGACAAGACCAGTTCGGCGCACGGCGCCCCCGGGGTCCCGCCCCTGGACGACGCCACGGTCGAGTTGGCCAAGAGGGGCAACCGGGCGTCTTGGGAGGCGGCCTACCTGGCCTATGGAAGAGCGTTGATGGGGTACTTGGTGCTGAGACTGGACAACCGAGACGATGCTGCTGAGGCGCTTTCCGAGACCTTCACGCGCGCCATCGACAAGGCTTCGTCCTTCCGAGGCGACGCTTACGCCTTCCGGGCTTGGCTTTTTAGTATCGCCAGGAACGTGTCCACAGATCAGCAGCGGTTCCGTAGCCGGCTGGTCCTCCTAGCCGAGCAGCCCGAACGCGACAACCGCCACGAACCCTCCGGGGAAGACCTGGCGATCCTGGAGGAGGACCGCTTGGGGGTCCGGCGCGCCTTCGCCAAGTTGACCCAAGCGGAGCGCGAGATCCTCTGGTTGAGGGTTTGCGCCGGCTTACCAGCCGCCGAAGTGGGCCAGGTCCTGCGCAAGAAGCCCGGGACTGTAAGGATGCAGCAGCTTCGGGCCCTTCAGGCTCTGCGGGTGCAGGTGGGCTCATGAAAGAGCGTCAAGCCCGCCACCACGGTGGTCCCGTGGACAGTTCCCTTGCAGAGGACCTGGACGCCCTCATCGACGCCCGGCTGGCCGGACGCCCCGCTCAGGAGGGGACAGGTGAGAGCGAGCAACTGGCGCGCCTGGCCTTTACCCTCCGGGCCGAGGACCTTCCTGCCCTTCCTGGCGGCGGCCGGGTCGCCGTGAGGGCGGCGGTGCTTGCCGCTGGTAGCGCCAAGAAGCTCTATCACAGGCGTTTGGGTATGGCAGCCGCCGTCACTCTGATGCTCGGAGCTGCCACGGGAGCGATGCTGACGTCTGCCTTCGACGGTCGGCTCAACGCCGGTCGCTACCGCGATGCCGCCCATCTGAGCGCAGAGCTGGCGGCGGCGGCTAAGCAGCTGCCCAACGGCGCAGCGCGCCAGATCATCAACAATGTGGCGCAGACGTTGAAGGCGGTGCCAGGAGAGCCCTCCACGACCCTGCCGCCAGGGGCGAGCCGGCGCGCACAGAGCGACGCGTTGAACAGGCTAAGGGCCGAGGTGGCCGCCCTCGAGGCGAGGAACCTACAGCTACAGGCAGCGCTGGCGGCTGGTCCTGCCAGTGCGGTGACGACAACCGCTTCTGAGCACAGCCCCACGACGGCCGCCACTACAACGACAGCTGGGACCAGCCCCGTGAGCTTCCCGGATGTAGCGGGTCGCAGCCAGCGCACGACGACCACGCAGCGCCCTACGACGACCAGGGCGCGGCCAACCACCACCACGGTTGTGAAGCAACACGTCTCGGTGCCACCGCCCGTGCTCGTCTCAGTGCCCACGACGACTACCTCTACATCGGCCCCGACGACGAGCCTCCCGGTCACGACGACCTCATCGGTGCCCACCTCGACCAGTAGCCCTACAACTACGACCAGGACTACTACGACGAGGACTACTACTGCCCCCACAAGCACCTCGAGGCCGACCACAACCGCTCCGCCGACGACGACAACTACCTCGGCCACCTCGACGACAACCACCTCGACGACAGCCGTCACGACGACGAGCACAGTGCCGACCACAACGGCTGCCGCGTCCCCTGTGCGAACGACCGCTGGTCCCGGCCTCGTCCCGGACACGCTTCCCGGCACTTGAGCTAGGCGCGGTCCAATCCCAGGGCGGCATGGCAGTGCCACGTCCTTCCAACTTGTACTAGTCACAGGGTCACTTTTGGGACCACTTTTAGGACGTCCCACTGTTGATTTCTGGCTCTTGATCCCTGGATCCGCACCGTGAAGTTTGTGACGGGGTAGGTCTTTGTTCGTCTCACTACGGCTTGTCTCGAGCAAGCCACCGTAAGCACGGCATCTTTGGTCCACCACCTGGCTTCTGACCTGCGGTATCTTCCAGCGGGTCGGGCACCGGCTGGGCCCTTTGGTGCACGGCTAGCAACAGCGCCGCTCGATAAAGGGCGGCCTTATGTTGACCCTACCTAGGAGGGACACAAAAAAACATGCAAGAACCGATTACAACGGCAGTAGTGCCGGGCGGTCGGAGACGCTTCAAGCTCCTCGCGAGCAGCGTGGCTCTGAGCATGGCGGCCTTCGGGTCGCTGGCTGGAGTTACGGCTGGCGTGGCTGCTGCAGCGACCTTCTCCCCGGTAACGACCCAGGCATACCAAGTCGGGAGCGTTGCGACCAACATCAGCAATGTGTCGGTCACGGCGAACCCCCTCGGTGTCGGGGCGACTGCGGACTACACCGTCAAGCTGACCACTCCGTCGGCCCTGGGTAACAGTGCGACTATTACCGTGAGCTCGACGGACATGCCGAGCGGCATTGCCAACGCCACGGTGGCCGACATGACCAGCGGTGCAACCTATGCCGCAACGCCCAGCGCCACCACGGGCGGCGAGCTGTTCACGCTCCCCGCGACCAGTGTGGCGATCTCCGCTGGTGATGCCGTGGTCCTTACCTTCACGGCTACCAACCCCTCAACGGCCGGCGCCGACAGCTATTCGGTGGCGACCAGCGCCAACACCTCGCCACAGAGCGGGACGGCTACCAGCGTCACTTACACCACGAGCACCGCAGGTGCCCCGACCGTGACCCAGTCAACTGAGGTCCCGAGCGTCGGCGCCACCTACTCGCTCGCTGGGCTTGCCCTCACCGGTAATGCCTACACGACATATGCGCCGCATATCGACCTGTACGCATGCCAGACGCTCACCCTCACTGGGACGGCCGGAGGCCAGACCTCTTCCAACCCGTGCCTGTCCAACGGCTCGCTTACCAGCACTGCCGGCACGCTTACATGGTCGCCGACAGCTGGTGGGTACACCGTCTCGGAGACCGGGGTGCCCGCGGGTACGACCGCTCCGAGCATCACGGTGACCAATGCCGTTCCCGTAACCGGCACTGGCGTCCCCGACGAGGTCGTTCTGACCCTGTCGGCGCCTCCGGTCCCCGGCGGCACCCTGACCATCGGTGCCACTGCGAGCAACCCTTCGGCTTCTGAGAAGGACTACCTCGTTGCCGGCTTCGGTGGCTGTGCTTCAGGCACGTGCAGTGCCGCAACCGATACCTGGTTCGGCTCTGGTAACCAGCTCCAGTTCGGTGCGTCCGTTGCCAACCTGACCGTCACGCCGTCTTCCACCACCTCAGGTGGTACGGCGAACTACACGATCTCGTTCAACGCCAGCTCGACCGGTGCAATCACCACCGGCGGCACCATAACGTTGGTGGCGCCCAAGGGGACGGCCTTCGCTTCGCCCAGCGGTGCGATCGTTACCGACAGCACCACAGGCGTCAGCTACGTTGCGAGCGGGGTCACCCCGTCGACGTCCACAGGTGGGACAACAACGGACACGCTCAACCTGAGCGTTCCGAACGGCTTCGTCATCAGCAAGGGCGACGCCGTCACCATCACGGTGTTCGGAGTGACAAACCCGGCTGCTGGCTCCTATGCAGGCGCCAACGGCTTCACTGTTTCCACGAGCGCTGACCTCATCACTACGACCAACACGACGGCGTACACCATCACCCCGGCGACAATCAGCAGCCAGGCTCCGGTGGTCACGCTGTCCAGCTCCACTCCCGGCGCTCTGGCCACGTACACGATCGCCTCGTTCAAGGCTGCCAGCAACCTGGTCGCCGGGACCGACACGATCCAGATCAGCGCTCCGTCCGGCACTCTGCTGCCTGGCACGGCTACCCTGACCGACACCACGACGGCTGCAGGGTCCCAGACCCTCACCGCCAAGACCGGTCAGAACAGCAACAGCGTGACTTACGGTCTCGCTGCG
Organism: Acidimicrobiales bacterium; assembly: GCA_035702845.1. Lineage (GTDB taxonomy): Bacteria > Actinomycetota > Acidimicrobiia > Acidimicrobiales > Palsa-688 > JAJZMF01. The sequence continues at coordinate 14,176 of DASSZK010000084.1, read as the reverse complement.
AACGTGACTGCGGGCGACGTGCTGACCATCACCATGGCCTCCGTTGTCAACCCCGCCGCTGGTAGCTACACGATCCAGCTCGGTGCTGACAATGTCGCCAACAACGCCACTACCGCAGGTACTCAGGGCTTGGCCGCCATAGCGCCGGTCTTCCCGACGGCCGGTACCTCGGGCAGCTACCCTGACGGAGGCATCGTGAACTTCAGCGGCACGTTCTACGTGTTTGCTGGTGGTCATGCCTTTGGCATCCCGTCGCTGACCGCTCTTACTGGCATCCGGGCCGTTGACCCGGCCGTGGTCCAAAATGCTGCGTCTGGAGCGACGGTTCCCACCACCGCCCCGGCCGTTGGCACGACGATCATGGCTTACAACAACCCGACTATCTACGTCGTTGGTACTGACGGCCAGCTGCACGGCTTCGCCACCCCTGCTCAGTTCAGCGGTGACGGGTACGACGGCGCCGATGTCATCACGGTCTCTGGTCTCGGCGGCATCACCGTCGGGGCGACCGTGGGTAGCGTCGGCACGGCTGCCAACGCGGCTTCGACCATGGCCAATGGCGCCATTGTCAACAGCAGCGGTACCTTCTACGTCTATGCCGGTGGCAAGGCGTACGGCATCCCGACGGCTGCTGCTCTTATGTCCGTCATTGCCGGCGACTTCGCCACCCCGATCACCGGCAGCGTCACCTCGGCGCAGACCGGGGCCACCTCACGCAACGGCACGCTCGTTACCTACGGGAGCGCCGTGTACGTTGTCAATGGTGGGGACCTGTTCGAGTTCAAGAGCATGGCCCAGCTGTTGGCTGACGGCTACGGTGGCACCCCGTCCATCGTCGTCCCGAACGTCGGTGGCCAGGCGCTCGTGACTGCCTACAGCGGTAGCTAAACACGCATTGACCGGCTCCGGCCGGTAGCTGTAACCAAGGAGGGCGGCCGCAAGGCCGCCCTCCTGTCTTTAATGCAGTCCAACCCTTTCTTTCTGAAGGTCAAACGCTTGCGGCTGTTCGGCTAGGAAAGAGCACCGGCCGTGCGGGCCCATTGCCTACTAGGGACGGTGAACGGGGATGCCGTAAAAGCGAATTATCTGGGGGCCGCTGACGTCAAGGCTCAATGTGGAGATGCCCGCACCTGCCGCCCACGGTGCGCCCGTAGAGGGCACCGAGACAAGGTGGAAATCGCCCGCTGTAGCGCTAATGAACCGGACTTTGGTGTTGTGGCCGCCCACTGAGCTTCGCATGGTGGCCCAAGTCTGCGGTGGCTTTAGGGCCAGCCCGGTGATCTGTGACACGAAGGCAACACGCGTGGAGAAGGTGGCGACGAGCAAGTCACCGGTTGGTGCACGAGGAACTGTGATCATGCTGCCCTCTGCGGCGGTTTTCGAGCCGACTAGGCGCGGAGCGCCACAACGCTTTCGGCTCTTGGCTAGGACGACCCACCCGTCATCGTCCCCAATCTCTGCGTAATTGCACACCAGGGCTACTGTGGCCGCGGGTGGCATCCAGTAGGGGTCCTGGTAGTCGAGCGAACCAGCTTGGTAAAGGATGCGCTGGGGAGCAGCCGCCGAGTTGAGGAACTTGGCGTCGGCCTCGTCCAGGTACGACGTGTAAGCGCTGTAAGCCTGGAGGACCGGTTCGGGGTCCCAGCGCAGCGTGGGGTACTCGAAGGCAAACGAATCCTCCCATGGCTCGGCTGCCATCGTCTTGCCGGACAGCGCTTTGAGCAGGCCGGGAGAGAGGTGGCCGCCGAGCACTCCGATCTGGTAGCGGGCGATCTTTTGGGTTCTGGCCCACCGTGAACCGATCGACAGGTCCAGGACCTCCGACACCAAAGAACTGGCGTCGCTGGCCGGTTTGTACACCGCCGGGACGATCCCGGCGTTAGCTACCACGAGCGTCGTTGCTGTAGTAATTATTGCGCCTGCTTGAAGAGCGCGCCAGCGGCCGGGTATACGCACGATGCAGACCGCCAGGGTGACGAGCCCGAAGAAGACGAGGTCGTGTTGGTCGTGGCGGACGAAGCCCTCCTTCACCGCCTCCCAAAGCCAGCCCGCCAGGAACAGCGGCACCAGGAACCGTTCGGCGCGAGAGCGCCCCCGTAGGTACGCGAGGTATGTGCCCGCTACCAGCATGATGTCAGCGACGGCGAACCAGTTTTCGAGGCCCCGCCCGCCACCGGAGCTCATCCCTCCCGCGTAGCCCAGCATGACCTGCAGGGACCCAATCACATAACTGGGGACATTGGTGAGGTCTTGGCCGGCTGCGACCAGGGCTACTAATGGGACAACGAAAAACGCGGCTGTCGAGGCTGCGACCGGTTTTATTTCTCGCCGGGCGACGAGGGCGAAGACCGCGGCACCTGTGGTCACTAACCCGACGTTGATCTCGACTACTAACTGGAACCCGGCGAGTGCGGCGAGGGCGACTGCGGCCCACCGGGGGGCAGTGGGTCGCGTGGCCAGCAGTGCCACTCCTAGGACTACGGCCAGGGAAAGCTCGGGGCCCTCGAGAAGGTTGGCTGCCATCCCGACGACGAACCACGCAATTACCGCTGCAGGCACAAGCCCCCAAGTGCCGCGAAGACGGGCAAGCACCAGCGAGATGACGCCGGCGTACACCACGAGCGTGTAGATGACCGCTATCGCTGCGGTTACCCGGCCGTACGGCATTATGTCCTCGACAAAGCCGTACGGGCCGAACGTGAAGATGGCGTGCGGTCCCCACTGGATGTGGCGCTGGAAGGCGAGAGCAAGTGCGGTTTGCCAGGAGTCAATGCCGCCGACTGCCACTCGCCAAGGTACGTTGCGCCAAGTGAGCAGGGTGACGATGGCGGTGGTCAGTACCAGTGCCGGCGCACCGTCGCCAGGCCCCTTCAGCCAGCGAGCCGCACGGTTGCTCCGCCCCGGTGCCTGCGTGAAGTGCGCCCCGGGCGGGCGCGCTGGGCTGGCAACGTCGGTAGCTGTGTGCTCCACCGGGAAGACGCTAACAAGGGCGCCCTGGTGAGACGAGGCGGCGCTAGCCCACCCGGTAGCTGTCGATGAGCGCCTGTCCTTCGGAGGTGGTGAAGGTGATGGCGACATGCTCTACCGAGACGGTGCCGTTCGCTTCCTGGTAGCGCAGGGTCATATCGGCGCCGTTTCCTGCCCACTCGACGGACTCGATCTGCACGTCAGCGATGGAGTGCCAGAAGCTCTGGTAGTAGCTCCATCCCAGGCGCCGCTGAAAGGCGGGGGAGAGCCAGCGCCAGGACGACGATAAGTCGCCGGCATTGACCATCGAGTAATAGCGCCCGACATAGGCCCCAACAGTGCCTGCCGATACCGCCGGGGGCGGCCCGTTGACAGCTCCCGGTCCGCCTGAGGGGGAAGGCGCAGGCTGGGTGGAAGATGGGCGTGGCGTCGTAGCGGGGGTAGTCGTCCTCGGTGTGGTGGTCGTCGGAGGCGCCGTTGTGGAAGCCCCACTCGCCGGCGCTGCGATCGTAGGGGTTGCCGTAGTCCGCGCTGGCGTTGTCTGTGAACCAGCGCTTGAGTGCTGTCCTTTGGTCACGGGGTTGGACGGGCGGGTCGTGTTGCCGGCTGCCGAGGCCCCGGTAGAGCGACCTGGCGCATGCGTTGCCGTCGAGGCAGTCGTCCTGCGAGATGTCCCGGGCTTGGCGGGCTGGGCCCGGCCCAGGGTCGACCCGCTCGTGCTGGGCCGCTTCGGGAAATCAGGGGAGGCAAGGCGACGGTGTTGGGGGGGTGAGGCGAACACCGTCATTCCGACAACCGCAGCTGCCAGGACGGCAAGGATGGCCACCAGTCCGATCAACAGGGGGCGCCGCCGGGAGGGAGTGCGGGGCCCTGCAACGACGGTGGGTGCTGGAAGCGACGGGCCAGGTGGCGCCGCAGCTGGGGGACGGTCCGGGGGTGGCGCGGGCCGTACTACTTCTTGGCGCATGACTCGGCGGGGGGCCATCGAGGCACGAGGTAAGGCGCTGGCGACGGCAAGCAACTCTTGGCGAAGTTCCTGAGCAGACGCCTGGCGGCGTGCCGGCTGCTTAGCCATGGCCCGCTCGATGACGCGGGCCAGTGACGCGGGGACGCCTCGGCGGCGCAGGTCGGCCGGCTGCTCGCGGATCGTGCGCATGGCAAAGCCGACGAGGCTCTCGTCTGGGATTGCCTCGAAGGGTGGTCCCCCGGTGAGCGCCGCGTAAAGGGTGGCACCTAGGGCGTAGACGTCGGCGGGAGGCCCGGCTCGCCCACCCTGGAGGACCTCGGGAGCGGCATAGGACACGGTGGCGGCCACACCTCCATTGGTCAACGTGGAGTCGGCGAACCGGGCGATCCCGAAGTCGGCTAACTGCGGCTCGCCGTAGGCGGTGTAGAGGATGTTGGCAGGCTTGACATCCCGGTGCAGCAGCCCGATGGCATGAGCCGAGCTGAGGGCCCCGGCTATGGCCGCGCCCACTCTGGCCACCTCGGCCGGCGGTAGGGGCCGGACCTCGAGGCGGTCTTGGAGGCTCCCCCCGGAAAGGTAGGGCATCACGAGGTACGGGCGGCCTCCCAGGATGCCGGCGTCGTACAGGCCGACGACGTTGGGGTGGCTGGAGAGCGAGCCCATGGCCTCGGACTCTTTGCGGAAACGCACCAGTGCGGGCATCCCGGGGCGCTCGTCGAAGAGTTTCACCGCAACCGGCCGACGGAACGCCGCCTGCCAGCCCCGATAGACCGTAGCGAAGCCACCGCGACCGATGGCCCGCAGGTCGGTGATCCCGGGGATCTCGCCGATCGTCGGTGCCAGGGGCCCGTTGTCCATTCGGATGATGTACCCAAAGGCGCCAAGCGTTGCGCAGCTAACCGTGGTCAGACCACCCTCCCGGTTCCCACGCCCAGTTCGTTAGCAGTTCGTTCGATTTGTCCCTATGACGCGACAGGGGAAGGCAAAGGCCGTAAGGTTTCAGCGTCGTATGCCGACACAAAGCACTGTGTCCAGTAGATCTCTTCGCGCCCTGGCGGCAGCGGCGGGCATGGCCGCCTTCGGTTTGGTCGCCAGCGCCCCTGCCAGCGCCCAGGCCATCTCGGTAAAGCTGGTCTGGTCCCAGACCCTCTCCGACGCCGGCCTACCCATAGGGCTGTCTTCGCCCAACGTCGCCACCCTCGACGGCCAGCCGTCCGTGGTCGTGGGCGACCGCAAGGGCTTCGTCTACGCGTTCACCCTGGACAAGGGGGCTGCCGTGACAGGTTGGCCCTACGACACCAGTGGGGTACCGGTCGACTCCACCCCTTCGGTGGCCCAGTTGCCGGGTGAGAGCGACGACACCGTCTTCGTCGGCCTGGGCGATTCGGCCACGCCCCATGCCGGTGGCTACCTGGCCATCAATTCGGATGGCACCAAGCGCTGGGCCGTCACCGTGCAGAACCCATCCAGTGACGGCCAAGGCAACATAGCCGTGCCTGCGTCTCTGGCCGTGGGGGACCTCCAAGGCGCTTCGCTGGACGTTGTCGCACCCTCAGTGGGCCAGGAGGAGTACGCCATGGACGCCTCCAGCGGTGCGGTGCTGCCTGGTTTCCCCTGGTTCACAGCGGACAGCGTTTTCACCACACCGGCTCTCGCCGACGTCTACCAGAGCGGCCAGACCGACATCGTCGAGGGGGGGGACCAGACGCCGGGTATGAGCTACGGCGTGCTGTACTTAAAGGGCGGGCACATGCGGGTGATCTCGCCCACCGGCACGCTCGGGACCAACAGCCCCACGGGTGGGCTGTTGTGCGAGTCCAACCCCGACCAGGGCATCGAGTCCTCCCCGGCGGTGGGCCACTTCCTGGCTGGTGGCGGTATCGGCATCGTCGCAGGCACTTCCCAGACCTGGCCAGGGGCGGCCACGACCGACAAGCTGATCGCGTTCAGCCCGTCATGCGGGACGGTCTGGGAGGCGTCGCTTGACGGCCTGACCACTTCAAGCCCTGCTCTGGCCGACCTTCAGGGCGACGGCTCGCTCGACGTCGTGGAAGGCACGAACGCCGGTGCCGGCCACGGGTCCGTGTACGCCCTCGACGGGGCCACCGGAGCGGTCCTGTGGCACCAGAGCGTGGGCGAGATCATCGGCGGCGTCGTCACCGCAGATCTCGGCGAGGGCTACCAGGACGTAATAGCGCCGACGGTCAACGGCGCCTACATCCTCGACGGCAAGAGCGGCCAGGTCCTGGCGCAGATGGCGCCGAGCCTCGGCATGGAGAGCTCGCCGCTGGTGACCGATGACCCCAACGGCACCGTCGGCATCACCTTGGCGGGCCACGACGGCCACAACGCCGGCCAAGTGGACCATTACGAGATAGCCGGCAGCGACGGGACGAAGGTTGATGTGCCCGGCGCGTGGCCCATGTTCCACCACGACCCGCAGCTGACCGGCAATGCCGGGGTGAGCCTGGCCCGGGCAACTGCCCTCCAGCGCCGCTGCGCCGCCCCTCTCGGCTCGCCCGAGGGTTATTACGAGCTGAGCCGCGACGGCCACGTTTACCGCTTCGGCAACCTGGCGAGCTGCGGTGACATCGCCAGCAAAGGGCTGCGCTCCATCGGGATCGCCGCCACCGCCGACGGAGGCGGTTACTGGGTGGCGACTGCCAACCAGATCTTCTCCTTTGGAGACGCCGTGCCGGTGAGGGCTCATGTGAGCGGTGTGGTCGCAATCGCCGCCACGCCGGACGGCAAGGGACTGTGGGCTGTTTCTGCCGGGGGCAAGGTGTGGGCTGTCGGCGACGCGAAGGTGTACCACGGGCCGAGCGCACATGGCCCAGTGGTTGCTATCGCTTCGAGCGCGAGCGGGCACGGCTACCTGCTGGTGAACCCGAACGGCGTCGTGAGCGCCTATGGCGACGCCAAGGCCCGCAGTTCTGTCGGTCCCCACGATGTCACTGGCATAGCGACTGACTGGGACACTGGCGGTTACTGGCTTGTGACTGCCACGGGGATGGTGTACTCCTACGCCGCCGGCTCCTTTGGTTCGGTGCCTGCGTCCGCGTCAGAGCACGCCGTAGTGGGGATCGCCTCCGGTCACGGTGGCTACCGTCTGGTGGACGGCGGGGGAGGGCTGTTCTGCTTCGGGACGGCCGCCGCCTTGGGTACCGACAGACCGGCACAGCCGATGATGGCGCTCGCCGTTCCCTGAGCACGTGGGCCCGCCATCCGGCGAGGCCCCGGTTCGCCGCTCGAGATCATCGGTCGTGCTCGTCGGTCGTGCCGGAGCCACAGAGCGTGGTTGAGGACGATCCCGTCGGACGTTCAGAGCCAAGGCGCTAAACCCGACTGATCTGATAGGCTTTGTCGACAATGACCTCGACTACCGCCGCCCGCTCACTGTTCGGCTTTCCTGACCCGGTCAACGACCTGGCGGCCAGGGTAGTGGCTGCGGGTGTCGTGGCGATGTCCGTGGCGGCAATTACCTGGCGCGAGCAATGGCTGCTCATCCCGATTGCCTACGGCTTTTGGGCACGCGTCCTCACAGGGCCAAAGCTGAGCCCGTTGGGGCGGGTTGCCACCGTTCTGGTCGCTCCCCGTTTGGGCCGGGCCCGCCCTGTACCTGGACCGCCCAAGCGCTTCGCGCAGGGTATCGGCGTCGCATTTTCGACTGCCGCGCTCCTGCTTTGGTTCGCCTTCTCATTGCACTCGGTCGCCTGGGTCGTTCTCGGGTTGCTGGCAACTGCCGCATCGTTGGAGGCCTTCTTGGGCTACTGCCTCGGGTGCCGGGTTTTCGCATTGCTCATGAAGCTGGGCGTCTTGCCCGAGAGTGCTTGTCTCGAGTGCGCCGACCTCAGCCGGCGCCATCCGCAGCTGACGAGACCGCTCTAGCGACCGCTGCTCCGTGCGGGCACACCGGTCCAGCACCTGCTCGCCGGCGGCAATAACGACCTTGTCGAGGCGCTACATGCCGCTTACCGCCCGCCGGATCGCCAGCTCGCCCGGCGGTTAGGGCGCGCCGCAAGCAGCCGTACATCGAAGGGAGGGACCATATGTTGGGGGAGGGGACGTATGGTGGGGGAGGGGCCGTATGGCTGAGCGCGTGGCACACGGAGAAGGTTCGGAGCCGCCCGCCGACCTCGTTTATATGGGTTTATAAGCTCTGTTATAGGAGACCGAAGTGGCAGGAACTGCGCGGGACTTTCCCTGCCCGGCCGGAGTTTGGACAGTAGCCGGTCGTACTTGCCGGGCAGCCACAGCATGACTTACCCGGTGCGGCTGACATCGGTAGCCTGATCCCCGGTTGATGTCGCCTGCGTGGGCCACTACCGGCTGCGATATGGCGGCCCAGCCAGCCGACCATGCAAGGGGGCTGCTGACGACGTCCTTCCATGCCCGACCGGGATAGTGCGCCCGCTCCACCAGCCCGTGACCGACTTGGCTAAGCTCCCAGGCGGTGGCCCAGGTCGAGCACCCCACCAAGCCCGCGGCCTCCGCGCAAGCAGAAAGCCGGCGCGTTATGAGCGGCCCGGAGACGGCACTGGCTGTTGCTGCCCCCGCCACCGCTGGCGCGCTGAGCGCTCGGTTGTCGGCTGCGCGGCCGCTCCTGGCCCGGGAGTTGCAACGCGCCATAGGCAACCGCGCGTTCGTTGCCGAACTGAACCGTTCGAGCCCTCTGGGAGGCTCCCCGGTCCTCGTGCAACGGGTCCAGATCGACGGCCAGGAGATCGAGGAGATGGACGACGACACCTTTGTCGCCGCTCTCGCGAAGATGGACAACGTTGCCATCAAGCGGCTCTGTGGCGGCCAAGGCGGCAAGAAGGCAAACGCGGACGAAGTGAAGTCCCTGGTGAAGAGGATAAAGCGGATCGTCTCGGCGTCGCAGTACAACTCGATACCCGGGCAGATCAACTTCGTGCAGGGCTTGGTCGAATCGACAAGGGCCGATTGTGAGCTCCCTGCCTCCCGGCCCGTTGGGGACGTCACGGCCGACATCGCCGAGGCCAACCCGGGCACAAAAGAGACCGAGGCCGCGGCCAGCTCGTCCAAGGAGCGACGCCAGCAGGATGAGCGAGAGGAGAAGCCGGACAGGGGCAAACCGGACAGGGGCAAACCGGATAAGAGCAAACCGGATAAGAGCAAACCGGAGGGGAGACCGGCGCAACTGGGCCCGTCGTCCTCGGTCGCGCCGCGTCGCTTGCCCCAGCTGGAGCCGACTTCAGAGGGGCGGCTGGACGATGCGCTGACCCAGCTCCGCTTGGCTGGCCAGCAGCGCAGTGGTGGCGCCGTCTCCACCTTCGCCGCGGGGGAGTACACCGTCGCGGCAACCCACGCTCTCGGTGACGTCTACCACATCGCGGCGGCCTCCTTGGCTTTCCTCTTGCAGGTCAACATCGAACAGCGCCCCGAGGACGGGCACAGGTTCATCTGTAGTTTCTTCGCCGATCTCGATCGCGCCCGAGCGGGCACAAAAAAGCGGGACGCCTCCAAGCGCGTCGAAGGGGACGCGAAGGGAGCTGACGAGTTGCCGTACCCGCCACCCTCGCGTGTGGTGGCTGCCGTGGCGCGCCCGGTCCTCGCCTCCTCCTCAAAACCCCCAGAAGCGAAGGTCGTGGCTGAGCCGCAGATGGAACCGGCGGCGATGGAAGGCACGGGCGAGGTTGTGGTCGACACGGGAGCGGAAAGCCTGGGGGCGGGCCGGGCGACACGCCTAATCGGCAGGCTCTTCAAGCACTTCGGCTCGCGCCGGGCAACCGAGCTCATCCGCCATGCCTTCCTCGGGGCTCTCCTCCCCGATGCGCCCGCGTTGCTGGGCCCTACCGCCACGGCCGAGGCCGAAGGCAGGAGCCAGCCCCCGCAGGCCGCACTGTCATCGGGCGATGCCGGCCCCGCCAGGCCTACGACTGGGGACGTCACGGTAGTGCGCGAGAACACCGAGCCTCGGCTGCAGGCATTGGCACGAGACGGCCGGCCAAAGGTCTTGGTCTGGATCCGCGCAATTGAACACGACGAGACGAGGAACACCGATCTGGCACTGCTCCAGATAATGCTGGGGGCTGCTGAGGACGTAGGTTGCCAGGCGGTCCTCATCGGGGACATGCCAAGCCTCGACCTACTGCTCCCAGCGGGCCCAGAAGAAGAGATACTGAAACAAAGCGTCGAGAAACTGCCCGAGCCGAAGGACGAGCGTGAGAAGAAGGCGCACGAAAAGCAAATAGCCCAGCGCTCTCGCGAGGTCGTAAAAGCCAAGGAGGTGATGGAGGCGAGAAGGGCACAGGCGGCAAAGCTATGGAAGAAGATGTCGGATCGCCATGTCAACTTCACTCAGTTCTGGAAGTGGCAGGCGACGGCCGGAGAGGAAAAAGGCGGCGAGTTCCTAAAGGGCGAGCGCCGCGTACAGCGCCAGCTGCTGTTCATAGACATGCTCCGCAACGCGGGTGTGTGCGCACAGATGGGCGTCAAGAGCGGGGCGATGGACGGCCCGGCCCTCATGGGTCTGCCGACGCTCATCCTCGACAAAGAGGTGGACCCCAGCCTGCGGCTCCGCATGGAGAGGCTTGCGATGCAGTCGCACCATATTGACATCGTCGCCACGGGGCCCGGCAGGGGAACAGGGGGCGCGGCGGGCAAAGCGGCGAAAGGTGACAGTGAGGTAATAGACGGCAGGCTTTTGGGGAAGCCCAACGAAGCCGCCGCTGGCGGCGAGCCTAGCGACGCACCTGATGATGAAAAAGTGGTATACGGAGACCTAAAGAGCGCTGCAGGCTTGACCACGGCCTGGTTGGCGCAGCACATGCCGAAGTAGCGGTGGTACGGGTTCATGGCCCGGCAGGGCCCCGGCGCCCGGCGTCGCCATAACCCTCGAGCTCAACCACCGTCTGCACTGAATCGCTGCTGGGGGCCCTGGCAAAAGCGACCCGCGTGCGCGACATCAGCCACGTTGGCGGTGGCAGATGGGTGCCGGCCAACCCACAAGTCTGGCCCGCTTCGGCGACCTCCTCTCTGCCTACCAAGAAGACCGGGCCACGGCGGCGCAGTACGCCTTGCAGGGCCTGCCGGCGCCCCGCGCGGGGACGCCGGCCGGCCCCTTGCTCAACCAGCCACGGGCGGGGTGCCGTAGTTTGCCGAAAGGTCCTGGGTGGTCCAGGGGTCGCCAATCGCGGGTAGGTAGGTTTCTTGTAGGTGAGCGTTGGACTGGTCGACTGTGTACACGCTTGTCCATGTGAGCTCGCCGTCGCTGGCCGGGTGCTCCAGCACCATCGGCGACGCGGCTGTGGCGGGCGTGCCGTAATTAGCCGAGAGGTCCTGGGTTGCCCACGGGTCGCCGATGTATGGCAGGTACGTTTCCTGGAGGTGGTCGCTACCGGCATCTACTGTGTAAACGCTGGTGTAATTCGTGTGGTAGAGCGCCACTGGTTGCGTCCCCGGCGCCACCTGAGGCGTGCCGTAGCCCGCTGAGAGGTCCTGGGTGCTCCAGGGCGCACCGATATAAGGCAGGTAAGTTTCCTGTAAGTGCTGGCTCGACCGGTCGACCGTGTAAACGCTTGTGAAGCCACACGCAGCAGCCGAGCCGGTGGCGCCGGATGTGTGCACGACCCCCGTCGGGGTCACACTGGACGGCGGCGTCCCGAACTCGGCGGACAGATCCTGGGTGCTCCAGGGCTGCCCGATCGCCGGCAAGTAGGTCTCTTGGAGGTCGCCGCCGGCGGAGTCGATCGTGTAGACGCTCGTGTAACCGCAGTGGACGATGGCTACCGGTGAGGTCCGGGCCAGCACGGCGGGAGTGCCGTAGTTGGCTGACAAGTCCTGGGTGCTCCAGCCGTCACCGATATAGGGAAGGTATGTCTCTTGAAGGTGGCCGTTCGAGGAGTCAACCGTGTAGACGCTGGTGTACCCGCAACCGGTCGTACCAGCCGTGTGCACGACCGCCGTCGGGGTCACCGCTGTTGGCGGGGTGCCGAACTCGGTGGAGAGGTTTTGTGTGCTCCAGGGCTGCCCGATCGCCGGCAAGTAGGTCTCTTGGAGGTCGCCGCTGCCCGCATCCACCGTGTACACACTCGTGTAACCGCAATGCACGATCGCTACCGGTCGGGTCCCCGGCATCACAGGCGGGGTCCCATAGCCAGTGGATAGATTTTGCGTGGTCCACGAAGCACCGATGTAGGGCAGGTAGGTCTCTTGGAGGTCTCCGTTGCCAGAATCGACGGTGAAGACGCTGGAATAGGCCGTAGTCGCCCCGGCAGAGTGCACCACTGCAGGGCCGGCGGCGCTTGGGGCATTGGGGTACAGCGCGCTCGGGTTGGGATTGGTGCTGCCCGAATACCCGGCAGAGACGATGTTCGCCTGCACGGCGCTGTCGGCAGCCTGCGTCGGGTAGCCGGCGGTCATCACACCCTCGAACCACGAACCGACATCGCCGTTGCTGTCGTCCCCGCCTGTGCCGAGGACGATCGCGCCCTCTTGTTGCATGGGCGCATAGCCGGGTGGAAGGGGACCGTTGTACCATGTTGTCAAGCCGCCCGACTGCGAGTTGGCTCCTTGGATCTCGAAAGTGTTCTGCCCGTTGTTCTGCAGCATGGCCGTGACGTACGAGCTGGCGTTGCCGAGGTTGTTCGTATTCGGGCCCGAGCCCATGAAAAGACCGTTCTCGAGGTCCGCCTCCACCCACGGGCCGCTACCGCTGCAGGGCGCGAAATAGCATGTGGTGGACAGGTTGACTGCGTCCATGTGAGCGGCACCATTATCGTGGTTGTTGACTTCGGCGTTGCCGAAATCAAAACAACAAGCGGAGTTGACGTTGGTCCCGCTCGCCACCATGTACATACCTTCCGGCTCGCCGTTGACAGCCACTCCACGGGTGCTGTCATTGCGGTAGCCGGTACCAGGTTGTATGGCAAGGCCGTACGCTTCATGGCCGCCCACGGTGATCGGAAGGGCGTCCGCGACGGCCCCTTGGTCCTGGCCACCGGCACCCCCCGGGCCCTCTATCGTGAGGTTGTTGCCTTCGGGCGACTGGTCGTATATCTCGGTGATGATGCATGTGGTGTTGGCGCAGAAGGAATCCTGGGCGCCGGCGTTGACATAGCCTCCTGCCGCTAGTAGGCCGATGTTCGTGGTCGCTCCGTCCGAGCCCCGTTGCACCTGGTAAAGAGGCCCGTTGTAGCTGGCGTAAAGAGCCCGTGTGGTGCTGTACGCCGCCACACAGGGCGTACCGTCCTGTGAAAATATGTCGCACGGGAGGCTCTGGCTGGAGGCTGCGACAGCGCCGGTCGGGCGGACAGCGGCGTAAGCGTTCGGCCCCGACAGCATCGTCGTCGTGAGGCCGCCGATCAGTGTGGCGGCGCAAACAGCAACAGCCAAAAATGCAGTGCGGCACCGTCGCGCGAGCGCGGACAAGTAAGACCTTTGCACGTGTTCCCCCTTTGGCAAGGCTGAGCACAGGTAATGGCCCTGGTGGCCATCACCGCAACCTTGTTTTGGGATGTTAAGGCTCAAACCGACTGGTGTCAAGCAAAAGTTAACATTCTCTCCCGCAGCCGGTTCAAGGACGTGGGGCCGGACAACTCAAGCCTCACATGGAGGGGCCCCCCTCGGCCGCCCGGCAGCGGCGCCGGCCCAGACAAGGAGGACGCTGGCCTGGACCGGCCCGGTGCCAGGTGAGGGTTGGTGCCGGCATCCGTTGGCGTGGCTCCCTCGCAGGTGCATCCGTGGGGCCGGGGGCCTAACGGCATACCTCAAATCTTGACACATACTCGCACACGATCTAACATCTTGCTCGGGGCTTGTCACCGGGCCCTCTACCACCGACGTCGAGGGACCTCTTGCTACGACCCGTGCCTTTAGCAACCCAAGCCACCAAGACGACCCGGAGGCTCGCAGATGGGCGAGAGATCATCTACTACGACCGCACGCATCGGGATAGGACGGCGGCCGACACTCGGGACCTGGTGCGTGCCGACGCAGGTGCTGAGGTGCGCTACGACCCTGTCCAACAGACGTGGGTCATGTACGCCTCGCATCGCCAGCACCGCTCTTACCTGCCATCCGTGGACAACTGTCCCTTGTGCCCTTCGATGCCCGGGCACCCGACCGAGATCCCCGAAGCTGATTACGAAGTAGTCGTCTTCGAGAACAGGTTCCCTGCCCTGGCTTCTGCGGCCTCTCCTGCACAAGCCCAGGCGCTCGGAGATGGCGGCGACGCCACGGTCGAAGGGAGCGATGGCTTGCCCGGCGTGTTCGGCAGCC
>DASSZK010000397.1:0-11862 GCA_035702845.1 Acidimicrobiales bacterium | reverse complement strand
TATCCACCCTTTCGCTTGGGGGCATACATGCCAACGGCAGGCACTTTAGAGGGCCTCGACATCGGAGGTGGCCTGAGGAATGGACTGGGTCTTCACTGTGCCCCCCGGCCCAAGGCAAGGTGCGGTGTCGGCGCCGGTCCTGGACGCTGCCGCCAGGCTGGTCGGCGGGCATCTCGAACGCCACTGCCCTGACCCGGCGCGAGTCAAAGCGGCATCACGAATAGCCGAGCGTGCCCTGCGCCAGACGGCCGGGCACGCGGGTACGGGATGGGCCACCTTGGACTGGGAGGCAGAGCAACCTGTCCTGACTGTCCGCCACATCGCCCAAGTGGTACAGCTCGCCACCGCTCCCCTGGCACCAGAAGGCGTGTGGGCCCTGGACGAGTACCTGGGCGATGTGAGCGAACTGTTCCAAGAGGCGACCAGCCTGGCCGTGGTACTACCCGCCAGCCGCTCGCCCGAGCTTGACGTGCCCAAGGGTGACGTGCCCAAGGGTGACGTGGTGGTGCCGCCGGTCGCGCCTGGCGCCGACCGTGCGGGGACACCCAATACCGGCCCAGTCAATACCGGCCCAGTCAATATCGGCCCAGTCAATATCGGCCCAGTCAATATCGCCGCGCACGTAGCGGCCACCATGGTCCGCCAAACCGAGGCGGGAGCGTCAACGCTCGAGGCAGCAACGGCTGCGGGAGCCGGAGCCTCCCAGGCAGCCCTCGAGAACTACGTGCGCACCAACGGCGGTGACGTGCCAACCCGGCCGGGCGATGTCGCCCAAGCCTTCGCCGACCTGATGAACGCTTCTGGGGCCGACTTTTTCGTCTCGTCGTCGGATGACAACCGTGCCGTCCTGGTCAACCGGGCCTGCCCGTTCGGCACGGCGGTCCTCGGCCAGCACACCCTGTGCCGCACGTCTACCAGCTTGCTCGGCGCTCTGGGGGCGCGCGTCGCCGGCGCCGCCGACGTGGCCCTAAGCGAAAGCCTGGCGGCAGGAGACGCCCGCTGCCACCTGGCGCTCAATTTCGCCACGAACGATTCGAGGTGGTCGCAGCACTATTCGTGGCCTTTGGCCAACCGACCCCTAGGCGGCGGAGGCGAGTTGGGTTTCAGGGTGGCCCTCACACTTCAACTGCCCCGCGACAAGCGCTCCGTCGGGATCCTGCGCCACCTCCTCGCCGACGTGCTCGAAGAGGTAGGCGTCCTCGACGAAGACCGCCGCGACGTGGAACTGGCGGTTACAGAGGCAGCGGCCAACGTGATCGAGCACTCAGGGAGCGGCGACGCTTACGAAGTGACCGTCACAATCGGGCCGGTCCTGGCCGAACTGCGTGTGGTCGATGTCGGCCGCGGCTTCGACCACGTCCTGCTCTCCGAGGCGAAGGCGGGCCCCGAGGACGAGCAGGGCCGCGGGCTTGCCCTCATGAACGCCCTGGTAGACCAAGTCCGTTTCCTGTCAGCACCCGAGCGTGGCACCGTCGTGCACCTCATCAAGCGGCTCCACTTCGACGACGACTCCCCGGCGCGCCGGCTGATGCTCACAAGATCCACCGGCTCACCTAACAGCGGGAACAGGCCAGAAATGCAGGAGAGCTGAGAGCACCTCCAGGCAAAAAGGGCAAACACCGCGTCAACGGGGTTTGCGCTGTTATCCTATGCGAGTCGCCCGATGCAGACCGCGCCCGAACTCATCCTAGAGCCAACCCCATTAGCGGTGCCCAGGGCTCGCCGCTTTGCCCGCGATCAAGCAAGGGATGAGATCCGCGACGACCTGGAGCTGGTCGTAACCGAACTGGTGACCAATGCGGTCCTTTACGGTGACGGGCCAATAGCGCTGCGAATCTACGAGCGTAATGGGCTCACCCGGGCCGAAGTGCGAGACCAGGGCAAGCTTCTCCCTGTACAGGCTTTATCGCGCCCGGACAATATGACCGGCCGCGGCCTCGGCCTAATAGCCTCACTTTGCGAGACGTGGGGTTGGGAGCCGCTAGCCGACGGCGGCAAGGTGGTGTGGGCCGAAATACGTCCGGCCGTCGCCGGCGATGAGCCATTGGCCGGCCGACCCGTCGAGAGCTCCATCAACCCGTCCTCACAGGACATGGCCGACCTGCTCGCTCTGTGGCCCGACCTCGACCAGGGACCCGCAGAGGCCGTCTGCACCGTGCGCCTGGGGCCAGTGCCCACAGACCTCCTGGTAGACGCCAAGTCCCATATCGACAACCTCGTGCGCGAACTGACGCTCGCCGGCGGGGGGCCAGGTGCCGCCAGCCATCCGCCGCCCGTGGCGCACCTTATCGACACGGTGACGAATTCTTTCGCTGAAGCCCGTGCGGAGATGAAACGCCAGGCCATCGCTGCCAGCAATCGCGGCGACGCTGTTACCGAGCTGGTCCTACACCTCCCGACATCAGCAGCTGAAGCCGCCGAGAAGTACATGGATGCCCTGGACGAGTCGGACCGCTACGCCAAAGCAGCGCGCCTTTTGACCTTGGCTGCGCCGCCGGCTCACAGAGTTTTCCGCCGGTGGTACCTGAGCCAGGTCGTAGCCCAATTGCGCGCCTACGAGGCCGGCCACGAGCCTCCGCAACCGCCCAGCTTCGCCGATGCTCTGGCAGAAGAGGTCACACGCCTTTCCGCTCTGCAGGAAGCCTGGGACCGGCTGCAGCTGCTGGAGAAGGTGACGGGCGAGCTCCGCGATGCGCCATCGCTGGACGAGGTGGCCAGGATCTTCACCCGGAACGCCGTCGACCTCCTCGGTGCCATCGTGGTCCGGGTCTACCTTCTTGGCGACGACCGGGTGCTACGAGCCGTGGCGGCACACGGCAATGGGGAGCAATACAGCGAGCTCCCCTTGGAGGCCGACTACCCGGCCAGCATGGTTGCCCGCACCGGACAGCGCCTCGTGCTGCACGGTCGCGAGAGCATCGATGCCGCCTTCCCTCCCTTGGCCAGGAACAATCCCGTCGACCGCAACCTTCACCTCGTCCCGCTCAAAGCAGGCCACGGCGTCATCGGGTGCCTGGCGCTCAGTTTCCCAGCGGGCAGCGAAGCCGAGGAGACAAGCCAGACCTCGTTCCTGACCGCGCTGGCAGACACCCTGGCCCAGGCCCTCCAGCGAGCGGTCGCCATGGGGAAGCTGGCACAGGCAAATGAAAGGCTCAGCTTTCTGGCAGCCGCCTCGGTGGCTCTCAGCAGCAGCCTCGACCCTGCCGCCACGGCCCGGGCCGTGGCGCGGACCATGGTCCCACGCCTGGCGGACTGGTGTGTGGTCCATATCGTCGAGGGCGACAAGCTCGTACCCCTCGCCGTCGAGCACGTGGACCCTGCTCGGGCGCAATGGGCACGGGAGATCTCCGCTCGCTACCCGACGCTCGCGTCGGCCGATACGGCGCCTGCGCGGGCCGTCCGTACGGGTCGGGCCGAGCTGTTCCCTGTCATAAGCACAGACAAGGTCGAGGCGCGCGGCCGCGACGCCGAACACCGCCAAGCACTTCGCCAGCTGGGCGTTACGAGTTGCCTGGTGGCACCCCTGGTCGGGCGCGGAGGCCCCTTCGGTGCCCTGACCATGCTCTACAGCGGCTCGGGCCGCCAGTACAGCGCCGATGACCTCCCCTTTGCAGAGGATGTGGCGCGCAGGGCGGCCATGGCCCTGGAAACAGCCCGGCTCTTCGAAGACCAGACCGAGCGGCTCGCCAGCGTCACGAGCATCGCCCAAGTGGCCCAACAAGCCATCCTGGCGCCCCTGCCGGCGGCCATCGGCGCCGTGCGCCTGAGTGCCCGGTACCTCAGCGCCACTGCCGAAGCACAGGTGGGTGGCGACCTCTACGAGGCCGTTGCACGCCCGGGGGCGGCGCGCCTGCTCATTGGCGACGTAAAGGGCAAGGGCCTCGGTGCCGTACGCACGACGACCGTAGTGCTCGGCGAGTTCCGGGCGGCCGCAGCCGACCAGGACGACCTCCCCGCCGTTGCGGCACAGATCGACCGCCGGCTGCACAGCTTCCTCGAGCCGGAAGACTTCGTGACCGCCGTCATCGCGGAGATAAGCGACGACGGCACCCTGAGCTTCGTCTCCTGCGGCCACCCCGCTCCCCTCCTCGTACATGAGGGCGCCCTCGAGGAGCTGGGAAGCGACCACGGGCTGCCTCTGGGCCTCGGAGGCACAGCCAAAGTCGCCCGCCGCCAGCTGGTGGCCGGAGACCGCGTCCTGCTCTACACCGACGGGATCATGGAAGCTCGCGATGAGCAGCGCCGGTTCGTCGAACTGCACGAGATGGCAAAACCGGTTGTCGATGCAGCCTTCGACCGGGCACTCGACGACGTCCTTCGCACCCTGGCAGGTACCACAGGCCCTCATCTGGGCGATGACCTGGCACTGCTACTGGCGGAGTACGGTCCCTGGCGCGCCGGCTCTGGGCGGCCTGGCCGGCCATAACGCAGGTCCCCCATTATCTGCAGGGGCTCGCCACCTCGTGGGGCCCCGCCAAGCACCAGCGGGCTCGACCGCCCTCTTTCGCCTGGTAGAGGGCCGCATCGGCGACATCCACCAGCGATGCATCGATCTGCGCCTTGCCAATGGCAATACCGATGGAGCATGTGACTGCGACCACTTCGTCGCGCAGGGAAAGGGGGCTGCGGACCGCCTCGCTCACTCGCTCTGCAATGCCCCTGGCACCATCTGCGTCCACATCGCGTGCGAGGACGACGAACTCGTCTCCACCGAGACGCGCCACGGTGTCGCCTGGGCGCACGGAGTGCAGGATGCGCCTGGCGACGACAACCAACAGCTCGTCGCCGGCGGAATGGCCAAAGCAATCGTTCACCTGCTTGAAGCCGTCGAGGTCGACGAAGAGGACAGCCCACCCCGCTGCGGCGCTCGTCTGGGAAGCTATGTCGGAGAACCTGTCCAGCAGGGCCCTGCGGTTGGGCAACCCCGTCAGCGGGTCATGGCGTGCCTCATGGGCGAGCTGGTCCCGCGCGTCCTCGACCGCTTGGCGGTGCGCACGCTCGGCCGTCACGTCACTTAGGTGCAACAAGATCCGGCCTTCAGGCTCGCCTTTGACGGTGAGGAGCGACCCTCGGCCGCGCGCCCAACGTTCCTCGCCGTCAGGGCGGCGGAGCCGCATCTCCAAGCCCGGCCCGGGCGCACGTACACCGGAGGCCCGAGCGGTGATGCGCTCGCCCAGAGCTTTGCGTTGACGCCTGTCGACGAGGTCGTAAATAGAGCGTCCCACTATGTCCCCAAGAGCCCGCCCCGTCAGGTCGGTACTCGCGGTATTGGCGGCGACGATGGTGCCGTCGAAGGCGATCTCGAGCATGCAAACCGGCGCGCTGTCAAAAACGGCGCGCCACCGGCGCTCGGCAGCCAGAAGTTGTGCGTGCTCCCGGGCATAGCCGGGTGCGGGGAGGCTCATTACGACGATCCTGGCGCCGCTCGAGGTCCGCACGTCGGCACCGGGCACGACTTCGCCGGCCAGTGCCCTTCGTGCCATGCCTGCCAGGTCGACGGGAGAGCCATCGATGTCGGCGAGCATGGCACCCGTGACGGCCTGTGGGCCGGCAAAAGCGGTCATGGCCGCGTTCGCGTACAGCACCTCACCCCGGTCGCTGGCAACCAGCAGCGGGTTGACTGCGAAGTCACCAAGCTGCACATCCAAACCCGCTCACCTCCAAGACCGGCAATAAGTAGGTCGGCACGGACGGGGAACCAGCTGAGCGTGTCGGGGCCGCGTAGGGCCGGATCGGCAGAGGCGGACTTGCGAAGGACCGGACTTTGCGAAGCAACAGGCTTGCAACGAACGGTGGGCGTAGAGGGAGTCGAACCCCCGACCTCATGCGCGTCATGCATGCGCTCTAACCAGCTGAGCTATACGCCCGGAGGCCGCTACCTTATCACCGCCGCCGCGTAGGGGCCCAGCCAGAAACCAGATGCAGTATGGCCGTTGCCTGCTGCGGAACCGTCGCCGGGCTCAGCTGGGCCAGGACCGGCAAGTACGACTGCACCGTCACCTGCGTAGGGCACTAGTTGGCGTTCCGGGGCAAGGTTGACCAGCAGGTCGAACGGCCCCCGGCGAACGATCAGCCAGCGGAGATCCTCGTCATAGGTGGTCGCCACGTTGTAGCGGTCCGAGCAACCCAGCTCCGGGTGCGCCCGGCGCAGCTCGATCAGGCGCCGGTACCAGTCCAGCAGTGAACGGTGGGGCTCCTCGTACACCTCGGACCACTCGAGCTTGGACCGATCAAACGTTTCGACCGCCTGAGGATCGGGCACTTCCCGACCATCCTGCAAGGCACCGTCGATCGCGTGCTCGCGCCTGCGACCTTCGCTCACGGCGCGGCCGAGCTCAGGATCCTGGTGGTCAGTGAAGTACTGGAACGGCGACGAGGCCCCCCACTCCTCGCCCTGGAACAACATCGGCACAAAGGGCGAGAGCACCAAAAGCGCAGCAGCCGCATACAAAGCTTCGAACGGCACCAGGGCGCCCAAGCGCTCACCGAGCGCCCGGTTACCTACCTGGTCGTGGTTTTGAACGGCCACCACAAAAGAACGCCCGGGCAGGTCGTCAGCCGGCCGGCCATGAAAACGCCGGCGGAACTCCGAGAATTCTCCATCGTACACATAGCCATTTTCGAACGCTTTTGCTATGTCGCGCACACGGCCGAAGTCCATGTAGTAGCCGTTTCGTTCACCCGTGAGCACCGTGTGCACTGAATGGTGGAAGTCGTCGGTCCAGCTCGCATCTATGCCGTAACCGTGCTCGGCTCGCGCCCGCACGATCCGTGGGTCGTTGCGATCGCTCTCTGCGATCAGCCACAGCTCGCGGCCGACCTCGGGTTCGAGGTCGTCCACGGCTGCTGCCAGTTGTTCAAGCACATGCAACGAACCTTCGTCATAAATGGCATGCACGGCGTCAAGCCGCAGGCCATCGATATGGTAATCGCGAAGCCACATGAGAGCGTTGGAGACTATGAACTCACGTACACCGTAGCTGCCTTCGCCGTCGACATTGACGGCCTGCCCCCAGGGGGTGCGGTAGCGGTCGGTGAAATAAGGACCAAATTCGGACAGGTAGTTGCCGGCAGGCCCGAGGTGGTTGTAAACCACGTCGAGCACGACAGCCAACCCCTGCTGGTGGCAACCGTCCACGAACGCCTTCAGGCCGTGCGGGCCCCCATAGCTGTGGTGTGGGGCCCACAAGTCGGCGCCGTCGTAGCCCCAGCCGCGCGAACCGCTGGCTTCGGCTACCGGAAGGAGCTCCACGGCGTTGACGCCCAGACCCACCAGGTGGTCGATGCGGTCCAGCGCACCCTCGAAAGTCCCCTTCTCGCTGAAGGTGCCGACGTGGCACTCGTAAATCACGGCCTGCTCCAAAGGCAAGCCCCGCCAACCGGCGTCTTCCCACGAGTACAGGTGGTGCTCCACCACGGCGGAAGCACCGTCGACGCCATCGGGTTGCCACGCCGAGCGCGGGTCGGGGCGCGGCGGTCTCCCGTCAACGCTGAAGCGGTAGCGAGTGCCGTGGCCGGTCCCCGGCACCTCAGCCCGCCACCACCCCCTGCCTGAACGGGCAAGCGGATGGCGCTGGTCCCCTTCGAAGACGACCTCGACGCTCCCGGCGCCTGGCGCCCACAGCTCGAAAGTAATCACGTCTGCGTCACTACCCCTCTCGATCCCAGTTGCTTTAGAGCTCAGTTCAGCTTTTCGAGCAGCGCCACTGGGAACGGCCCCAGAAGTTGCCCTATGTCCACCTTGTCTGACCAGTCTTTCCCACTCAACACGTCGCGCCAGCGTCCCTTGGGCAACCGCACGGTCGTGGCACGCCAGCCGCCCGCTCGTGCCAAACCCAGCGGTAGGACCGTCACGGCGGTTACAACTTGGCCACCACGGCCAAAGGCGAGGCAGTGCTCAGATGAAGGGCCGGTCGCCTCTAATGGCTCGTACGAGCCCTCCTCCCCATCGCCGAAGCAGGCCGGACGGCGCCTGCGCAGTTCCAATGCCCGATGCACCATTGTCAGCTTCGAGAGGCCTTCGACATCGCCTGCCGACCAAAGCTCGCCAAGGTCCACGCCTGCCGACTTCTCCAGCAGTGAACGCCTCACCCCGTAGTCGACGGGCCGGCGGTTGTCGGGGTCGACCAGGGAGAGATCCCACAACTCCGTCCCCTGGTACAGGTCCGCCACTCCTGGCGCCGTCAGCGTGAGCAGCTTCAATGCGAGCGAATTGGACCGACCCGGGCCCGCGATGTCGCCGGCAAGCGCTTCCACCTCGGCCAAGAACTTGCGCGAACGCAGGACTGCCGCCGCAAAGTGCTGCACCGCCCCCTCGTAAATGGGGTTCTGCTGGTCCCAGCTCGTGTGCACCTTGGCTTCGCGCATGGCTTTTTCCAAGAAGGCGAGCACCCGGTCCGCGGAGATCGGCCACGCGCCGACGACGGTCTGGTAAAACATCCACTCCGTCGCCGGGTCCGGTAGGTCGGCAACGCGGTGCCGGCGGTTCATCTGATGCCATCCGTGGACCGTCTGCGCCCATTCGTTGGGTATTTCCGAAAGCACCGACAGGCGGGCTCGCACGTCCTCTGAACGTTTCGTGTCATGAGTCGAAAGGGCCAAAAGCGTGAACGGGCGCCGTTTGTGCGTCGTTGCACACCAAGAGTGGAACTGTGCCGGGCCGACCGCCGCCGAATGCGGGCCGCCACCCACCTCGTTGAGCGACAGCAGCGGCATGTACCGGTAAAACGCCGTGTCCTCGACAGCTTTCGCCATTACCGGTCCCGTCAGCTGCTGCGTGCGCATGGCCAGTTCCGACTGTTCACGAGCCGCTGTGGCGCTCGGGGCCGCCAGCTCCATCAACAGCAATTGGCGAACGAAACCCAGCAGCTCGCCGTCCAGCTCGGGCCGTCGCAGGCCGGCTTCCAACACGGCGCGCTGCACCACGGCAACATCGCTCCCTGAGGCGGCCTTGCCCGGCACGACGTAGGTCCGGTAGACGCCGTATGACGAAATCACCTCCGCAAGGCACTCACGCAACTCGCGCCTGGTGTGGTCCGAATGGCGGCGGTGATGCTCGCACACGTGGGCGAGCCGCTCGACCAAGCGGTTGAGATCAGTGGACAGGGCACCGTTTAGGACCTGCATCTTGCACTCGTGGACCAGTTCCTCCCAGGACTGGTCAGAGCCGGTGAACTCCGCGAAAACCTCGGCCAGACGCTGCGCACCGGAGGTGTCCACCAACAGACCCCCGACGATGTTGAGCCAGTCGTAACCCGTCGTACCCGCAACAGGCCAGTCGTCGGGCAGTTCCTCGCCTTCCTCCAATATTTTTTCCACCAACGCCCAAACGCCGGTCCCCGCTTCTTCCAGCCGGCACAGGTAAGCAAGCGGGTCCCGCAAACCGTCGATATGGTCGACCCTAAGGCCGTCTATGACGCCGGAGTGCAGCCACTCGAGCACCAGGCGATGGCTGTCCGCAAAAACGGCCGCGTCCTCGACCCTGATGCCTACCAGGTCGTTGATATCGAAAAAGCGCCGGTACTGGCCTTGTTCGGAGGCTGTGCGCCAGAAGGCCAGGCGGTAGTTTTGGCGCTGGAGGACCGCATCGAGCGCGTCGTGGTCGGCGTTTACCGCCTCTGTCTCAGCGTCGAGTGCGACCTGTACCTCGGGGTGCTCTGCGCACAACGCGGCAAGGCGTGCACGCAGGACCTCCTTGTCACGGTGGCGCTCGCGCACACTGGCCCGGTCTGTTGCCCACGAAGGCGGGAGCCTGCCCAGAGCCGTCCCGATACTTTCCACCTCCGCCCGTGCGGCCCGGTCAAAACCCCTTGGGAGGCGCCGGGCCGCTCGGGACACCAGCTGGTCCAAGCTCCTAGGCGCTATCGGGTATTCGTGGTCGAAGTACCGCACACGGAAGCTGCCCTCGGCATTGACGAGGCAGAACCGGCCGGCTTCGAGCTCGCGGCCGTAGTGGTCGCCGAGCACAGGCAGGAGCACCACGTACCCCGAGAGGGCCGAGCCCGTCCCCGGCGCCGGCTCGCCCCAGTCCACGTCGAAGTAGTCGGCATACGCGCTGGACGGCCCGTTCTCCAGCACGTCCCACCACCACCGGTTGTCGGAGGTGGAGACCGCCATATGGTTCGGCACGATGTCAAGCACCTGGCCCAACCCGGCCTCCCCCAATGCCGCCTGCAAGCGTGCGTGCCCCTCTTCCCCACCGAGCTCTTCGTTGACGGCTGACGGGTCAACGACGTCATAGCCGTGGGTGCTCCCCTTGGCCGCTTGGAGGACCGGCGAGAGGTAAATGTGGCTGATACCCAGCTCGGCGAGGTAGGCGGCCACGGCGGCGGCATCGCCGAAGGTGAAACCGGCATGCATTTGCAGCCGGTAGGTGGCCCGCCTCAGCGCTCTGTCACGCCTTGGCGCTGCGCCGCGCTGGGTTGGGGTCAAATCGTTCTCCTGTGCTCAGTTGAGGCTGTGCCCAATGGTTGAGACCGTCCTCGGTCCATCTCCGGGCTCGTAGGTAACCGCCCGACCGTTCTACCCCGGTACGAACGTCTAGCCTTCGAACCGACGTGACCGGCTACATACCCAGCCCTCCTGCCAATGGCGTCAGCCTCGGCCCTATTCACCTGCACTTCTATGGCCTCCTGATCGCCATCGGGGTCCTCGTTGCGGCCTGGCTGGCACAAAAGCGCTGGGCCCGCCTCGGAGGTGCCCCCCAGCTCATCGTGCCCATTGCCTTTTGGGCCGTGATCGGTGGCCTTGTGGGCGCCCGGCTGTACTCGGTCGTGACGAGTTGGCAGCAGGACACAGGCGGCGACCCATGGCAGATCTTTGCCGTTTGGCACGGGGGTCTCGGGATCTGGGGCGGCGTCGGAGGTGGCGTCCTCGGAGGCTGGCTCCGGGTAAGACGGATGAAATTGCCGATGGCGCCACTACTGGACGTCGTCGCCCCCACCTTGGCCGTGGCTCAGGCCATCGGGCGCTGGGGCAACTACTTCAACCAGGAGCTCTTCGGTTTGCCGAGCAAGCTTCCCTGGGCGGTGCGCATCACCAACCAGCAGCAGTTGGCCAACATCTACCCGGCCCGGTACCGGACCCCGCACCTGCCCGGTTCGGGGCTCTTCGCGCCAGGCACTTTCCAGCCGACCTTCCTCTACGAGAGCATCTGGGATCTCGCCACTTTCGGGTTGCTCCTGCTCATCGAACGAGCAGTTAGCGACGGCCGCGTCCGTTTGAGACGGGGTTACCTCTTTGGGGCCTACGCCGCCCTTTATACGTTTGGCAGGTTCTTCACCGAGTACCTGCGCATCGACCCGGCTCACCGCTACCTCGGCCTGCGGCTCAACGACTGGACGAGCATCGCAGTTTTCCTGGCTGCCACCACCGTTGTCGTGACACGGGGCATCGTGCGGCCGGCGAAGGCGGCTGACGGCGAAGAGCTGGTTGGCCAGCCGCTGCCCGCCGCTGTCCTCTCAGCCCAGAGCGCCGCCCTGGAAGCCATGGCGCCCGCCCCCCTAAACGTCCCTGCTACCGGCCCCAGCGAGGGACCAGACGGCGATACCACCGCGGTCGTCGTGGGCTCCCCGGCGGCTGAAGCCCAGGGCGTCAGCCCACCCGACAGGTCCGAGGCGGCCGTCACGACCAGCACGGATGGCGTTGCCCAGGCCGGGGGCGACGCTGGAAGGACCGTCCCGTAGGGGCCTCCACACGCCGTCGGTCAGCAATACCAACGCCTCTGAGCAACCCAACCAGAGGTCGCCCACCACCTCGACCTCGGGCAGGATGCACCCCGGCGAGCCGATCGCCGCAGTGCGTGCATCATCTATGCCGTCCGCCGGGGCGCAGGTCCCCCGGATGAAGGGGAGCTCCTCCCAC